>JAKDMR010000131.1 GCA_030452275.1 Candidatus Nitrosocosmicus sp.
TATTTAACATCGGATGATTCTACATGACACTATTTTTTTCAAACCCGATTGGACTTGGACATATAACACGAGATTTTGCAATTGCAAAGGAAATTGCCAAGTCATTTAATTATTATGATTTCGATTTCATTACAGGTTTAAAAGCTTTTGATTTTATATGTAATGAGAATGATTCTTCTAAAGGAACAAAATTCAATGTGCACAATCTATATTTTCCTCCAGAGTTTTCAATAGATGAGGGGAAGTTAAAAAACAGTTTTGTATGGTTACTAAAATATGTATCCTATTTTCGAAAATCCAAAGTAAAAGTACAGACATTATTGTCTACCATGGGCAAAAATTGGGAAACTGCTCCTTTAATTGTAACAGACGAAGATTTTGCCTCTCTATCTGTTGGGAAGGATCTGAATATTCCAAGAATCCTTATTACAGATATCCTTAGGACTCACTTTATAAAAACTGGGATATTGTCTCATATTGAAAAATATCTCAACAATTCGATGTGCAATTTGATAAAATCTAGTGATTGTGTTATTATTCCGGAATCTGGAGATAATCGAGATAATATATTTTATGTAGGCCCAATAGTTAGAGAGATAAAAACAACCAGAGATGAATTGCGAAAGAGGTTTTCGTTTAATAAAATTACAATTTTGATAACGACAGGAGGCACCTTGGCTGGACACTATTTAACAAAAAGAGCTGTCGAATCCTTTAAGAGACTACAGAATCGGTTTGATTGTGATTTAATAATATCTTTTTCATCTGCTATTTCACTTAATGATCAAGGAGATGAATATTGTAGAAATATTGGCTTTGTAAATAATATCCATGAATATGTATACGCAGCCGACTTGATTATATCATTAGCAGGAAAATCTACAATAGATGAATGCTTGGTTTACGGCACTCCTGGTATTTTTATTCCAATTAAGAATCATTTTGAGCAAGAGGATAGGGCACGAGAAATGGGGTTTTCATACGATGACATTAATAAGCTAGATGCAATTATGGAAGAAAATCTTTCAGGCTTACGTCTAAAAAAAGAAAAGAAGATGTCAAATGGAGTTTCGACGGCCGCCAAGCTGATTAACGAGTATCTCAATAAATAATAACAGGATATTGTATTAATTTTTGTATTGGAGCCATTAGTAATTGCAAAATTCGGGGGATCAGCTTTAGGGGTAAACGGTGCCAAGATTCCTATTATAATCGATAGAATAAGAGAACTAAAGAAAAAATCAAAGATCATTTGCGTATTTTCTGCTCCACTTACAAATTACGAAGGGAAGAATATGTCCATGACTGATGTTGCTATCCGGATTTCAAAAAATTACGCTTCATCTAATCCGGTAGATATAGATGTATTAAAAACGGTTTATTTGGGAATCTCTAACAAATATTTATCAAATGCTGATAGACTAAATTTTGAATCCGAGTTAGAAAAATTAAACAAAACTGTATTAATTTCTCTCAAACAAGTGGCAGAAAATCGCCGATTTGTTGATGTAAGTCGCTCACGAATTCTTGCTTATAGCGGCGAAATAGTGATCTCGCTTCTAATGGATTATATTCTAAAAAGTAACGGCATTAAATCCTCTAGTGTGAACGTGAATGAATGGCCAATAGTTACAGATGATAATTTCGAAGCAGCTAGTTTCTTGCTAGACGAATCTAAAAATCAGATAGATCCACTAATTAGGTTAGTCAAAGAGAATGATGTTCTATGCATCGGTGGTTTTATCGGAAAAACAGTAGACGGTCTGGAGACCACTTATGAAAGAGGAGGATCTGATAGATCAGCTGCAGATTTGGGGATTTTATTATCATCGCAGTTTAACATTATTCTTGATTTTGAAAAGGACAATTCTGTATTAAGTGCAGACCCTAAAATAGTTTCAAAAAATCTTCATAACGTGAAGACTCTATCTTATAACGAAGCTAAACTTGCAGGCATGTTTGGTATGAAAATTTTGGATCCAATTGCTATTAAAGATATAGATGATAATGACTTGAATTTAACCATCTTAGTTACTAATATTTCGAATCCTTCTAATTATACGCAAATACTGAAACGATTGTCAGATGATGAACTCGAATCGGAAGCCAAAATTAAGATTGTTACTGGTAAAAAAAACTGTGCTATTGTTAGAATGGAATCCATAGCTGCATCTCATATTGCCGCTTTATTCGAGAAGCAAAGACAATATCATGATTTTATTAAGTTATCTCCTTATAAAAAAGATAATTTGGAAATGACCCGGTTCCTATTTTTGGATGGCGATTATGTAAAAAGACATGAAAAGGTATTTCGCTCATTTTATCCTAGGGTTGAAATGGTGTATGGAAGAGGGGTGGTTACTCTTATCGGCGATTCCATGTGGAAAATTCCTAAAATAGTTTCTGACACTAGTAGTATCGTTAGTCAGCAAGACATTAACATACTAAACATAGATGCACAAGAAGAGACTTCAAGAATTCTCATCCTGGTTGAAGATCAAAATGTTGAAGAAGTCATTAGATCAATACACTCAAAAGGCTCGATCATAAGTTAGTTACTCTATTCTGGTGTACTGTTTATGATAGAAAGTGATAAAATTTGGATTGATGGTAATTTAATTGATTATAATGAAGCAAAGGTACATGTATTAACCCATGGATTGCACTACGGGACCGGTGTATTTGAGGGAATTCGTACATATACAACTGTAGAAGGTATTGCCATATTTCGATTAGACGATCACATAAGAAGATTGTTTAATAGCGGAAAAGCTTACTTTATGAAGTTTGAATATTCATTTGATGAACTCAAAAGGGCTACAGTAAAAGTAGTTGAGGCGAATAGATTGGAGGAATGCTATATTAGGATCATTGCGTTTTATGGTTATGGTAAATTGGGGGTTAACCCTTTACCCAATAAAGTATCTATAGCAATATCTGCATGGAAATGGACTGAACATATTAAAAAAGAAGACATGGAGCAAGGGATTCACATTATGGTATCTTCTTGGGAAAAGGTGGGAATAAAATCTATGCCTACGCATGCAAAAGGAGTAGCAAATTATGCTAATTCTGCATTAGCAAGAATGGAAGCTTTGAAATCCGGTTTCGATGAAGCGGTAATGCTAAATTCTAACGGTTTTGTTGTCGAAGCAAGCGCGGAAAATATCTTCTTTGTAAAGGGTGGAATATTGTACACTCCACCAATTTCTACAGGAGCGCTTGAAGGAATAACCCGAGATACCGTTATTGAAATTGCTAAGGAGAATGGCATCAACCTTTGTTATGATAACATTTCTAGAGACGAACTTTACTACTTTGATGAAATATTTTTGACCGGAACTGCATCAGAAATTGTTCCGGTAGGGTTCATTGATCACAGGGTAATAGGTGACGGAGGTGTTGGACCAATTACAAAAAAAATTCAACAACATTTTGAAAACATAGTGAGAGGTAAAAATCAAGACGAACGTAATTGGCTTACAATTATACGGTAAAGTTGACCTTCCTTCTTGAAATCCGGTTTTTTCTTACACCAAAACAAATGTCTAGTAATTGTCGTTTCTTTAGACTTTATAAAAACATACTTTCATATCTTTGTCATTTGTAAATGGTTGGAAACTATGATATGGTAGAGTTGAGCTGTGTTATGATGAGACTTTTGCGTTTTCATCCTATGGGTGGGCCATATACTGTTTTACTACTTTTAGTCGAGTTGTCTACTATTCGAGTCAAATCCAATGCCCGCATAACGTATTTGACCTTCTTATCATATCGATCCTATATTCATCCAATAGCATCCCAGATTCTTTGCAAAGACGTATCATACCTATAGCCTGTATTAAAATGACCACCCTCAAATTCCATATATTCATGATTTATACTCAGATCTCTACATCTTTTACTGAATATTCTTGATCCTATAGTCAGATTAAATTCATCGTAACTTCCACAGTCAAAATACAGAAGTTTCATTTTTTTCAGATTGTCTGAAAAATCACATACTTTGTTTATGGGGTCGAATTCTTTCCATAATTTCCATATGTTCTCTTTGAATTCTCCTGATTCTATATCAAAGGGTAAATCTATGTACAATTCGGGATTATTCAAGTTCGGCGAATAATGTGCAGCCATTGATAAAATATTTAGTGTCGTAAAGTCTTTTTTCTCGTGTTTATTTGCCTTATTCCAAAAGTCAACAAGCCACCTTTTAGGACTCTTGTATTTTCTTAACACATCAATTGCGATCGGAAAATCTGGTAGATAACAATATTCAAACGCCGAATCAAACGAATGTGCTGCTACTGCACTAAAAATTCTTGGATTTCGCATCCCCAACGAAAGAGCTCCAAACCCGCCCGACGATTTTCCCAGAACGGCTCTTTTTGAAACGTTATAATTTGAATCTATGAAAGGAATAATTTCATCTATAATGTAATCTTCATACCTACCCACAGCCACGGAATTGATATATTGGCTACCTCCTAATCTGTTAAAACAATTTATGATTACAATGATCATTTTCCCACATTTTTGATCCAAGCTTAATTTCTCCAATCTCTCATGAATGGGCATCGAAAAAGGATTCCAATTAATGGTAGAATAATTATCATTCCCATAAGAAGGTAACAAAAAAATAGTTGGATACCCTACTGATGAACTCGTCGAGTAATTATCCGGAGTGTAAATTATTATGTCCCTTTCATATGGATCATCTAAAGGATTATTTCTTAATATCTTGCTTTCAAGTTTTAAAATATCTGTCTTCCCGTTCAATTTTTTTATCCATACCCGGGATATCTCTCTTTTATTTTCCTTTTTATATTTGAAGCCAATTTTTCTGATACGATATCGTGATACGAGCCCTTTCCAATCAGATTTTTACTAGTGTATAGGAAAGGTCCATAAAGATAATCCGTACCTCTCGTAGGTACCGTTGGTTCCAAGGAATTCAACATCAAATTTAACTCCCGGTTAATGTAATCTGTATTTTTCTTGGACAACATTTCATGTTCTTCAGAAATTTTTCTAAACATATTCATAAAGACTGGGGGATCTATTTTCCTATATCCAAACGGGATAATTTCTTCATCAAAGGTTTTCTTCATCTTTATGGGATCCATATCCAATCTTGTACCCGTTATAATCGGAGATGGTTTATAGATGGAATCAATTTTCAATTGCCAAGATTCCTCAGGGTTTGTCACTGTTGCATCAAAAAATCCATCGCGGATCGAATTCGTGGATATGACGAAATTCCAATTTGTAGGGTTTACTGAATATTTTTTGAATATCTGCTTGGCCAATATTTTTTCCTCCAGAATTTCCATAGGTAAAAATAGTTTGATATTTAATAATAGGTTTACGCTTCTATTGTCAGCCCTTTAGGATTACTAAATTAATTGGTATCTCAAGTTGTTATTATATTGTCCAGTGTTGAAAATGGGGGGTGTCTCCCTGTGATCTTAAATATTGTAGAATTACCCTTCTTGCCATGCTCTTCCACATATTCTAATTTTTTGAATATGACTAAGGCTATTTTTCCACGCTGTCTATTATTACCGCAAGCTTTTCTCTCCTTATCTTGTAAATCCTGTAATATGAACTCCCCATTGCCTCTTATCTTTTCATCTGATAAATCGAGACAGGCCTTCCAAAGCCTTGATATAATGGACCGACTTTGTCGAAGTGATCCTAAATATAATATTTTGGAGTATTTTTGGGTGATTATTTGAGCTGCGAATTCCAGATCATCTGTTTTTCGATGATAAATATTATATACACTTCGTCTTTTTCGAGGATTTTCTTCTAAATTGAACCAGAAACTATACCCTTCTGGCTCGGCATAAAATTGATTTATGTTATTTGAGTTGTATTGCCCTTTTTCGCCTTCAATTTCAGAAATTTTACTTAATTTCCAATTTCGATTATCGTTTAAAATCTTCTGTGCGTCAATCAATTTTTCATAATTAACTATAAATTTTCTTTTTTTATTTGTTTCCAACCTAAGAAGCAAGCCATTATCCACAAGATTATTTAGTGCAAAAATCAAATTCTCCTCAAAATGTCTACCAGAAAGCTTTCTAATCTGATCTTCAAAGAGAACGTTGTGTACTCCCTCACCAATTAGATTGTATAAAATCCATTTTTTCCAATTTGAGATAGAGACCACTTTGTACTCCTTATCCTTACCTGTACTATTGATTCATCACAAACATTTAATCTTTCCTAATTGTAGTAATACTGGTTTTGTCATATCATCTTCATTGCTGTTGGTTCTATAACTATACTCTTTAGATATAAAATGCTAGACGTAATTATTCTTGACAAACAAATTTCTTTGTTAATATTTTTTCCGATCTCTTTTGCTCATATTAAAAGCCTTAGATGTGAAACTG
>JAKDMR010000696.1 GCA_030452275.1 Candidatus Nitrosocosmicus sp.
GAAAGTATTGAGGGACTCTGAATGATGGTTCAGGTAATTATCTTAATTGGTATAGCTATTCATAATCGGAATCATGATGATCAAATTAATTGTAATAGTTAATAGTTCAGAAGATATCGGGAGAGGACAATATTAGTGTTAAGGATATACATGATCATAGCAATCCCAGGTATAATTGGAACTATGGATGTTACTAACTTAATGGTTACACATGCTAGTAGTGACGATGACGATGACGAAAATAACAAAGATCCATTGAATGAGGTATGTTATAGGTCAGGGTTTAATGATGGAGAGCAAAGTAAAGCATACAACCAAACCGCATTTAGTCAATGTGGAGTTAATGATAGAGATTATTATGAAGGATTCATTTCAGGATGTATCGTTGGACATGGTATGGAATGTTTTGCATGTACCCAGAAAGCCAAATAATCTCAGACAAAATAAACAATTGTGTTCTAATCTAAATTTATTTTTGGATTTTTGAATCAATCCCTGGAAGTGAATCAAGTTTATGATATATTGGAATAGTAAATTGAATTTTTGAAAGAACATTATGATTGAAAATTTTATGTTGATTCTTCGTTCGGCCTATCGACATCACGCCTTTTCCAGTGATTCAAAATTACAATTCCGTAATCATTCTTGGGAATTAGAGGTAGTCAGTGAACATGGAACATAATAATTGAGAAGTTAGTATCACAAATTGAAGACAGAAAAAGCTGGTATTTATATTTGAATAGGAGCACGAGGCTGATCATTATTTGCGTAATTCTACACAATGTGTCATGAACAAGAATAATATAGGCAATTTATGAATGTGCTCATCTGAAATTTTTCAAGAATTTGCGATCCAATACAACGCGGCTGCAATGAAAATTGCTACGGCCACACCATTTATGATTTTCCATTTTGTATCCATGTTGTACCTATCGTGGCATCTACGCGTTTACGTTATTTTAATTTGTCTATCTAGTTTTAAGATCAATTATGGGTACCAACCATTAAAAATATTTGATTTTGCCTGCTTGGTCATCACCTAACAACGATCAAACAGACTAAGAAAAAAAATAAAAGCGCCATTAAAACCACCTTGGGAAAGGGTTTTTCAGATTTTGTGGACATATTCATTTGGTTAAATAAATCAGGAGGGAAAATTTTTTTGCCACATCAGTAAGATTTAAAGATCAAAAGAATGTTTAACCCTTCATATGTTCGATGGCAAACTTTATTTTAGCAATTTCTTTTTCAATAACTACAAGTTCTGTTTGATCTTTAGTTAATTTAAAAAGTCTCTCGCAAGCGTGTATTTGGGCTAGCATTATTTCTTCCCTATCTAAACAAAGGCCATGAGGTGATTCATTAAAATAATATGAAACATTTTTTGTTTTTTGATTACCCATGGTTTTTGCTTCCACCTCAAAAGGGATTTCTATTATATTCATATCTTTAACCAGCTTCTTCCCCAACGGACCATTTGAATGAAAGGGAACGAGTTTTGAACATCAAGGGAAAATCGATCATTTCAATGTGATTATTTTTTTTCCAATTCATAAATAGACTTAGGGTATAAAATAATAAAGGATTACCCATATAG
>JAKDMR010000132.1 GCA_030452275.1 Candidatus Nitrosocosmicus sp.
CGAAGGTATCTTAGAAGAATAGGATATTGGCCTAAGATATGAGACTTAACTTATTGCATCTCATTTCTATGTTTGAAGTTCTAAATGTTTTATTAGGCAGTAGCTAAATTTAGGTATAAGAGTATTAAAAATAAACCACTTTTTGGATCGTTACCAATAGATATGAATCTAATGCTTGAAAACTGCCACATAAGAGTTTGGTCATGTACAACTCAAATATTTTATTTAACGAGAATAAATGATGGGAACTAAAGTTCTTTTTTTATTTTTTATATCTTGTTACCATAAAGATATGTCTTTATGTAAGTTATTCCGCCAGATATAACTCCCACACTTAAGATTCCAATTGAAATTGCTATGGGCGTAATGAAAGAATTCATTATTTCGATATTCTGTTGGCCGATATTTCCTTCTGTAAATACAGACAAGATTCCAGAACCAGCCAATCCAGCAAAAATCATAAGTATGGTTGCTAGAGGACCTCCGATATTCATTCCAAACAGATGGATCCAAGCTAAAATATTCACAATACCTGAGATCTTTTTTGTAAGATTAATCTCCAATTGAATATAAAACACCGCAGTAACTGCGATAGCTAAAATGAATATGAGATAAAATATAATACCAAGGAAGAACCATTTAGCAGGACCATCAAAAGACAACGATAGAAATTGGATCATGTCTATTTTATTAGAATAGATGAATTGAGATCCTACCATCAAAAGGGCTATTGAAGTAAGTAGACCGCCCTGAATGATAGCTGAGAGGATAAAACGATTGCCCCACTTTGCTCTGCTCATATCATTAATCATATTGCATTAGAACATTTCCACTTAATATGGGTTGATTAGAAATTTCAATGACAAAGTAGGTTAAAGGCAATATGAACTAAGCAAAAACATGACTACAGCTTAAAGTAAGGTTCATCAATTTCTACCAAAAAAGAAGTAACATAACTAGATAAAAATAGCAGATTTCATGATCAATTATTGCAAAAAAATAGATTGTCTGATAACATTCAGACTAAGTAGGATTATTAGGAGCGCTAACTTGGTGTTATTTTATAATAATAAAGTATAAAGATAGTGGATCATCGACCAACTTACCCATTCCCTAAATTCATTGTAAAATAAAATATTGTAATCAATTCCCAAGTAAGTTTCTAGCAATGAAATAATGCTAATAATATAAGTACTATTGTATTAGAGATTATTTTATGCATGTCAATGTGAGGAATTTGAGAGAAGATGACCTTGAAGAAGCAGACGCCATACTCAGACTCTCATTTAGTACCTTTACTGGTCTTGACGATCCCATGTCCTTTTTAGGCGACGCAGATTATATTAGATCCAGATATGCTGCAGACTTGAACTCCGCATTTGCAATAGAAGTTGACGGAAACCTAGCCGGTTCAAATTTTGTTACTAACTGGGGTAGTGCATGGTTCCTTGGTCCAATATCAATTCATCCAAACTATTGGAACAAAGGGATATCTAAACATTTAATTATCCCGGTATTAGAACGTTTATCAAAATTAGAAATCCAGTACGCTGGATTGGTTACATTTGCTTAGAACCCAAAACATATCTATTTGTATCAAAAATATGATTTTCGACCAAGGTTCCTCACATCTATAATGACTAAAATAATTACTAATGAAAACAACGAGAAAAGATTGGAATTGTCTCAGAAACATGAATCGCAGCATGAAGTCAGATTTTCTGAAATACAAGATGATGTGAAATCATTAATTTTAGATGACTGCGAATATCTTACTAACGGTATTTTTCCAAGACTAGATTTGCAAAAGGAAATATTTGCTGTAGACAGTCAAAGGTTAGGTGACACAATATTGCTTTATGATCCTTCTGGGAGCAAGCTAGTTGAACTTGCGATATGTCATTACGGCAAGGGGACGGAGGCAGGCAGCAATGCCTGTTATATTAAGTTTGCAGATACATCAACAAATAATAATTCTCATTCAAATTTTATTCGAATGTTGAACTCTGCTGAATTAACGGCCTTAAAAAAAGGCATATTCAAAATTACTGCCGGTAGTAACATGGAACGACACCGGGCCTACAAAGCAATGATCAACTATGGTTTCAAATCCGAGTTCCAAGGAGTATCAATGCACAAAGGAAACAAACAAGGATACAACATTCCTTCCGCTTACATAATTGATGATTTGCGTTGACTGGTCAATACCAATCCTAGAATGTGAATCGATATATGACCATTTAGATTTCAGTACAGTATTTAGTTACTAATATATACATCTCATCATTCGCTCCATTTGAGCCAAATATTTTTTTAGATTCATGAGGGGGATAGAGATTTGGACTCAATCCTCTCTCTTGAGGTAATTGTCTCAAACCTCGCGGGATTATGGCAGATAAATAATTTGACCTTGAATATTCCTCCAATTAATCATGACCATCGGGGTTGGATCACAAGGTTCTATTGATCATGAAAATCAACACTGTTTATTGTAAATCTTTGCTCATATGAAAGACGATATATGCATAGTGCCATTAAATTGTGGAAAAAAGGACCAAAAGTAAATAAATAAATTATTGAATTTTTTTCGTAATTTATATGAATTCTATTCATCATGTATTTTTTAGCATATATCCGATCTTTCATTCAAAAGAGTACATAATTTGTATTGAGGTCCTCTTCATATCACACAATCTTCTATTTCAATAGAATTCATCAATGGTAGGTAAAACTTACATATCTCCAAGTAACACATCATAGAATTGAATAAATCTATTGTACATGTCGTTCCTCACAGTCATTATGATGCTATTTGGATTTTCAGTAAGGAAGAAAATTTTGATATTAATTGTAACTTTATTATAAAAAAAGCTATTGAAATTTTAAAAAATGAAAAAGATTTTAAATTTATTATTGAACAGACTTACCTCTTAGAAAATATTGAGACAAGTTATCCAGAATTATTTTCAGAAATTAAACAATTCATCAAAGAAGGGCGAATAGAAATTGCAGGAGGAGAATATCTCATGTCAGATGTAATGCTACCTTCAGGGGAGGTACTGATCAGAGAAATTCTAGAAGGCAAAAATTATGTAAAGGAGAAATTTGGAAAAAACATTATAGTTGCCTGGGGGGCAGATGAATTTGGTTACAATGCACAATGGCCACAAATTCTAAAAGAAAGTGGTTATAAATACTTCGCATTTAGGAGGGGCGTAACAGAGCCATTGGTATCTGAATTCTATTGGAAAGGCATAGACGGTACGTCCATACTATCTCACTGGATGCCCCTAGGTTATCGAGCAGGATTAGATCTGTCACTTTTACATGAAACTTTTGAACAACTTAGAAGACAATCATCTACAAGGCATGTTCTAATGCCTTCGGGCAGTGGTTCTACACCTCCGCAACCAGAGTTATGCGACACTATCGACAAGTATAATGAATCTGCCAAAAGTATCATCGAAAATCCATTAATGAAGGTTTCGACCCCTTCAGAATTTTTTGAAGCGTTGGAACAAGAAATTAATGAGAAAAACATTCACCTGTCTATCAAAAAAGGGGAGATGTATTCGGGAAAAGCATCATTTGTATTCCCAGATAGTACTTCGACAAGGTCATGGATCAAACAGGGATTTAAAGAATTTGAAACTTACTTACTCATGCTTGAAAGATGGAATACCATACTCCATTTGATATCAAAAGAAAATGATCATACAGATGACCTTAAAAAGTACTGGAAGCAAGCACTATTTTTTGCCATGCATGACTCTTTACCAGGTACTGGTATTGATGCAGTATATGATGAGATGAGATCGGTATTTGATAAATTAGAGAATACATTAAAAAAATCACACTTTGAATGTATTAATAAAATATCTAAGATACTATTTATACAGGACAATAAAGCACATCACATTTTAGTGTTCAATTCTGTGTCATGGGACACAAAGGAATGGGTAGAAGCAAAAATCAACTATGACATTGACGAGGCAATCGAAATAATGGAACTTAGAACCGTAAATAGTAACGAAATAGTGGATGTAGAAATATTAGATCTAGAATTACATGAAAAAGATCGAGGAATAAAAAGTGTCCAATTAGGGTTCATAGCAAGAATTCCATCTCTTGGTTTTTCTGCATATGAAATAATATTCAGGAAGAAAGAAAAAGGTAAGAATAACAACATGGATCAATCACCTCTACTCGCATACCCAAGATCCTACGAGACAAAATTCACGTTTGACGATTTCACATTAGAAATTGATGCTGAAACGGGCATATTTACACTAATGAAGGCCGATCGCCTATATTTCATTGGCAATGAAGTTCGTATAGAAGAAGAACTAGGGGACTTGTACTATCATAAAGATGTAACTGGGATAATAAAATCAGAAAGTGGTGAAGGGATACCATTTGGGGTATTCAAAAAAGAAAAATACAGCGTTTTGAATGGGAAGATCCGAACTAAAATAGTATTTCACAATAAATACTACGCTATTCGTTGGCCATATCGACTTAATGAAAAATTACCGACTATCATTTACCAGCATAGTTTCTTGACAGTGAGGAAAGAGATATCTATCTACAAGGGGCTGTCTAGAATAGATTGCACGACTTATATAGAAAATAAGCATCCTCATGTGCGAATTAGAGTTAAGTTTGATGTACCATTTAAAGGATACACTTATTGGACCGGTACCCAGTTTGGCGCTATCCAAAGACCAACTAACCTATTTTACTTAAACAAAGATCCCGATGTACTTAAGAAATGGAAAGAAATACCCAGTGGTATATTTCCGTCAGTAGAGTGGATAGACTTTTCCAACAAAGAACAAGATATGGGCGTTACACTAGCTCATTTTGGAATACCTTCTCATGAAATTAGAGACAATAGCATATACCTCACATTGTTAAGAGGAGTGGAAACACTCTCTGGAGATGGGACCAAGGGTCCATGTATCGCCACCCCTGACGCAGCAGAAAAGAGACCATACACCTTCAAATATTCACTACTCCCGCACAACGGAGATTGGCGCGATGCATCTAGCTATAAAGAAGGGATAGCTTTTAACATGAAACCAATAGCAATTCATATTTCAAACAAAGAACAAGATAAATGGAAGGACAATGCAAGCGAGCCTGGTCCTGCAGGCGCGCTGGTTGATCCAATCATATCTAATGGATTCTCATTTTTAACTATATCACCAAAGAATGTAATCTTAAGTACGCTCAAACTCCCACAAGATTCTAGTCCTAATAGCGACTCTAAAGTAGTAATATTACGATTATATGAAACTGAAGGCAAAACAATCACGTCAGACATAAAATTCCATTATCCCATAAAGTCTGCAGTATATGTGGATCTGATTGAGAATAATAAGGATAAGACAAATGATGATGATGCGATTACGATTTCTGGTCCAAGCAAAAACATTCTTAGCTTTCCTATCCAAGGTTTTAAAATAATCACTTTAAGAATAGAATTCGATTTTTAAAACCAAATACAAACAAACGATGCATCCAATGTTTCAAATTTTAACATAGTATGTGCAACTTTGTAATAAGCACTAAAACATAGAAACGAGTAACAAATAATCTCTATTATTTGGTGAGCGATCTTGTCAATAACATCATATTGTAAATAGAAATCAACTTAAAGGCTGGGATTTTGTAGTTGTCCTTAAGTTAAAGGACTTTATTTGTAAAAAAAATGAAGCCCACCCTAAACGCGCCAGGTTGAAATTCACGTTGGAACTATTTTAGAAATCGACGTCATCTGTTTATTATCTATGGCAATTAGGATCATAGATATATATCTGTCCTTTTATCTAGAAAATGAACATATATGAAATTACTAACTTTGGCTACAATCTTAATTCTGATTGGCACTACAGGTTTTGCTCAGTCAGAAGCAAACGCCCAAGAAGGAGAATTCACACTTACAATTAACCCAGGTGCTACTAATAGTGATAGTCTAAACCCGATAGAACCAGCTAACATTACAATACCAATCGGGGCCACGGTTGTATGGCTTAACAAGGATTCCGCCTATCATCAAATAGTGTCCGGAACCCCTGAGGAGGGTCCAACAAATGTCTTTTATGGAGATTTCTTTGGTACGAATGAGGCATATAATAGGACTTTTGACTCAGCAGGTGTGATTGACTATTATGATCCCATATGGACAAATATTAGGGGTCAGATTACAACTGTAAATGAGAACAATACTGAGTCAGGAGTTGGTGTAACGGATAATTCTACTAATAATAATTTCACAACAAGTAACGATGTAAATGCAGAAAATGGCACATCCCTGGCCAACGAACCTTTGGAATCATCGACGAGCGAAGCATTCCAATCAAATAATGCCAACACACCTGATGTA
>JAKDMR010000697.1 GCA_030452275.1 Candidatus Nitrosocosmicus sp.
TAGCAAGTGAGATAGGAAGCTATAATCCTATCGAATTTTGGGATAGGCTCTTAATCTTTTCATGACAAATAAGAGGGTCGATTTAAAGAAGGCGTAGTGATCAGTGTTTAATATTGTTGGATGGATATTATCTTATTAATTAAAGACCTTACGTTTAATTGCCGAACTGGTAATTTCATAATTTTGTTATAAACCAGAATGAGTGAGGTGATCTATAGAATCAGCAGAATTAGCCATTATCTTGTCATAAAGGCTAACAAATTTGAAAATCAGTCTTAGGAAAGGCCTGCAATACTTAGAATTGCTAAATAGTTACAGTCCGAATTTTAGTAAAAAGATTCTGAAATCGCAACACAATTGTATTTGCAAACACACTGGCGAGGTCGGAGAAACCGAGGTATCGGACTTCTATTTTCAACATTTACCATTCTTTTAAGCCCAAAACTTCTGCCTCACACCACTTTCCATTTTTGGGGACTGTTACAGACCTAATCAATCCAATTATTAATCGATGGATAGAAAAATCTAATTTTAGTTCATTAATTATTTAGAATTGCCTATATCATTAATTATTGAGAAATGACAATAGAAGTGGATAGAAGTCTTCTAATTATGATCCTTTTTATAAATGGATAACTTTGAATTTCATGAGTTGATTTTTCCTGTTTTTGATTCAAGTTAGTCGCCCTTTAAGCAGTAACATTGATAAAAGATTTACTAAGCCACCAAACTTTCATAAGGGGACAACTAAATAAACAAATGATTTAATTTTAAGACGCGCATTTAGGTGGAATAAAAATCCCTATTCATTTAGTACATAATGGTCTTTTCCAATTATAGCTCTTATTTCTTTCCTGCTTCCTTTAAATGAGATATGAAGTAGCCATGATCAGTACAGTTATGATCATGCTAGTTGAGCCAAAGCATATTGTGAACTGGGCAAATAATCTTGATATTTTGTCATATTAATGGTCATCAAAACATCTTATTTTGATATGTTGTGATTTTCTTTCAAATTTATATATGGTGTTACTCATATGCAAAGAGAATACCGGATAAAAATGAACATTGATGATGAAATTGACCAGGTTATTGATAGTTATGTTGCTTTAACTAAAGGAAACCAATCTTCAGAAAATGAATCCAGAGAAAATCTTGATGAATTTACTGAAGGATTTTCCAAAAAAGTCCATACAGTTATTTTTCCTGTCTTTAAGGAAATTAAGAATAAGCTCATTTTAAATGATATCAGGTGTGACATAATTGACAAAATACAAGGAAGATTCGTGACCGAGATAAAACTTGATATATATCCTTATAATGACATTTCATCAGCACAAGACAGACATCCTTCTTTAACCTTTTTTATGGAGGAACCAAATAAGGTAACTCTCTACATGCAAAAGATGATGCAAGAGGAGGGTACGGCTGGTCGTGAAGGAACATTTACATTAGATCAGATTACTACAGAACTTGTAAAGGAAAAGATATTAGATTTGTTAAAATTTTGTTTTGTTCAAAAATACGTGATTATAATAAAAATCAAACAATAATATAACATCATTTTCTTCATTTTTTCGTTACTATCTA
>JAKDMR010000698.1 GCA_030452275.1 Candidatus Nitrosocosmicus sp.
GAGTGATAAATTGGTTATATCCCAGCTAAATAGTTTGAGTTAGGCGACAAAGCAGGTTCAGATGGATACAAAAGGATCTTTTTACTTGAAAGGTTCGCAGAACAAAAACTATTTTATTCATGCAATAGACGATTGTTCAAGAAAAGTCTTCAGTAATTGGTGTAACACAAGAACTAGTAAAGAAGCAGTATCAGTTCTCATGCAATGGATTGAAATCAACGGTAAACCTATAAGAGTAATGCACGATGGTGGTAGAGAGTTTACATCCAACAAATTCAAAAAGTTTCTTAATATCAACGGAATAAAGGACAAACAGATACCAAAGGGTTATCCTCAAGAGCAAGGTAAAGTAGAAGCATATAACAAGATAGTCATAGCTGAATTTCTTCAGGTAGAAGAATTGATAGACGCAGAAGACGGAATAGAGAAATACAAATCATTTGTTAATCCGTATAACTATGAAAGAGAACATGGAGGAATAGATGGACTGACACCTGCAGAGAAATTCATGAAATGTTTAAAACAACCCGTACTGATACATTAAACAGGACAGAAAGTGTCAGTGATGTCTGTACATCGTTTTGTCAACCTTGTATGGAAGTACAACAGTTATTGATAGCTATCGAACCAGAAAATAGCCAAATTCTCGCACTCTCTATCTCAAAAGAGAGGAACACGTTTGTTGCGGAAAGATTTCTATCGGGCCTCATCAAGACCTATGGAAAGCGTCCAGTTTCTACAGACGGTGGTACTTGGTACCCAATGGCTTGTAAGTTTCTAAAACTAGATCACCATATTCATTGTTCTTTAGAAAAAAGCTTGATAGAGCGGGAGATGCAATACATAAAGGATAGAACTGAATGTTTTGATGACTACTTTCCTTGCAGGTTGAAGAATTGTAAACTAAAACATGTACGGAACTGGCTGAATCTATTTGTCGACTACCATAATAGAGGACTGAATATCGTTAACAGAACAGATCCGAATTGAGTTAACATCAATATTTATTCTTAAAGTAAAACTTCTTTTTATTATATTTCTTGTATAATTAGTGCTGTTAGAAAAATATCCTAAAGTTAACACGAAATATATGGAATTCGAAAACAGTGTTGTAAATCTTATAACAAATTAGCTTTAATCCACAAATTGTTAAAGGCGGTATAATTACTAACGCAAACAAAATGTGCTTGTTTGGATTCATTTGAAATTATGAAAGTGTAGTGAATTGCTAAAACATAACAGCAATTTTGTTGATAAAAAAAGCATTATTCATTTACAGAAGAATATATCATGTTCTTTACACAACTGTAAATAGACTTTTCTTATGACTATGGTCTACCTAATGTTAGTCAATAGAAAAATTAAACGAATAATGATGTCTTATCATTGAATGACTTTCCGTTTGTAAGGGTGACTGTTATGTATGCTTCTGGCAAATCTAGAGTGCTAGACTCAAATTTTGTAAACATGGTGACCAATTATTAATGGTATCAAAAAGTGTAGAGTATGCAATCATACAAATTCAAATGATGCCATATTCTATAATCAGTATGGAAATTATTTGACGACAAAAAAGATAATATTTTTCT
>JAKDMR010000699.1 GCA_030452275.1 Candidatus Nitrosocosmicus sp.
ATCTGCTTTTAATGCAAGTGGAAAAACAATCTGTTCTTCTTCTTCAAAGTGATTCCTCAGATTTATAACAAATTCATTAATTTCATTCTGAGCTTTTTGTTGAAATTGTATATCTTGTCCATCCTCCTGTTGTTTGTCGATATTTTCTTTTATAGTCGGTATTTTTTGTTTTAGAAAATCCACTACCCAATTATGCTCCTGCATTATTTTAATTGAATCAGCGGATTCTTCTTTTGCGTTATGCATTATTACACGCATCAACCTTGCTTCTTCTTCAACAGCGTGTTTTATTATTGGTTGGCTCATTTCGTGTATAGTTTCTATTGCCTTGTTGATGTTATTCTCGTCATTGTAATTGGTTATCTTGTTTAAAGTTATTCTGAATTGTACATGTTCCTGTTTTAATCTACCAATCATATCGGGGATGGATTCATCAAAATTGATTTTGTAGTCCATTTACTTTTATTTATCATATACATTAATAACACTAATAGAAGAATTTTATCACTCTACGCCTTAATTTATTCTCATCCTTTTTCACATTCTAATAATATAAAATAAATATCACAAAATATTAGAAATCAAGAACACTGAATTAGATTTGCAGGTTGGTCTATTTATATAAAGTCTATTTTCCACAAAGATGATTACGACAAAATAATGGACAAGGATTATGCCTCCATATTCTCATAGCAAAAGTCAAAGAATGTGGCGATGATGGTAGTAAAAAAAGTACCATAAACAATAACTTACAAATGTATAATGAAGATAATCAACAGGAAGATCTGGTTTGGACTAGAAGATTTATCGCCGCTGCCATAGTTCAGGGAGCAATTATTGTTGGGTTAACAGTTTTCATTATACTTGGAGAGATCTCGGTTCTAGAACCCGGTGTATCTAGAGTAATAGCTGCAGGAGGAGCAGGCACATGGTTTACGTTAGGCTATGTCATGTATATTGTTGTTGGCGTAATTGGTGTTGCAGTTTCATCTCTATTTTATTTATACATAGAACGAGTTCTCAAAAAACGGTACAAAGATCATAAAGGTGCAAGAATAGTTGCTTGGATACATCTTATTCTTATGAATATAGGTGCCACCATTGCAATGGGGATGTTAATGTTAGCTGGTTATAGAGGCGGAGCAGCCATGCTTCCAACTTCAGTAGGAGGATTGGGACTTGACGCAGGACAGGCACATGAAATCCTGGCACCATTTACTGAACCAATTGCTGTTGCAATACTGGTATTAATTTTTGGTATTATTTGTGGGGGAATTGGATTTTTAATGGTAAACAGAAAAAAGGACATATGACCTCATACTTGTCTTTATGTAATGCTATATCTATTTTATCATGTTAAACTATGCAATTCAGAGATGCATTATATAAAATATTGATTGATGATTATTATTTCAAAGTTACTTGATACTTTCTTCAAGCGGTTATGAATGACTACAAAGATAAACAAAATATAATTAATATGGGTTTTACATTTAACTTATATCCAAAGATACAAAAACCTTTTTTACCATATTCAATGGTGTAAATTTATCTTAATCTTTCAATATAGTTAATAATTGTCTTTTACA
>JAKDMR010000133.1 GCA_030452275.1 Candidatus Nitrosocosmicus sp.
CTACTACCGTTTGTATAATTACTCAATTCGATGGATCCACTGTCTGTTATCTTTGAAACGGTAAGATCGTTGTTGTACCTTGCACTGATTGTTAAAGTGTGATTTCCAGGTTCCAACCCTTCTGCAGGATTGATATCCAAAGTAGTATTATAAGTCCTAATAACCTCGGTAGCATTGATCTCAGACCTTGGATTTGTGGACTCTATTGTAAAATTCTTTGTTGAAAATTTACTTGTTAGGTTCGATAACTCTCCTGTATCGGATTTTGAAGACGTGACAAACATCGTAATATTTGCAGAATCATTAAATTCACTGTTGCTGTTTTGTGTAGTTGTGTAGTTTGATAGACCATCACTGCTGCTACTGCTGCCGTCTAAAGCCTGGGAATTGCTTTTGCTGACATAAACTTCTACACTATCTCCAATATTGTTTGAACTATCAATACGGATCTTGTCTTTCGAAGTATATACTGAAATTGGAATTTGTTCTATTTTTTCTTTAGAAATAACTCCTAATTTATTTTCTGTCCATTCTGTAAACCATACGGAACCATGGTCGTCTATGGCAAATCTAAGTGGATTCGATCCGTTACCCCATAGCGGATTTACCGAAGGCACTATAAATTCTACCAGTGTTTGGTTTTCTTTGTCATAATAAGCTATTGCATTTCCATAGTGTTCATTGAACCATAACTTTCCATTTCTATATTCATTATAATAAGGTAAAGTAGATTTGCTAGCCGTTGAGGAATTTGAAGTTGCAAATTGTTTTATAGCTCCTGTGTTCGGATTCAACATAATAAATTTACTAGAGTCATGATCGTTGACCCATACATTTCCATTTTCATCTTCAGATATGCTTATTGGAACAGCGTTCAAGTGTGTTAGATCATGAATGCTCGAGGTCTCTTCACCTATATCATATTTAACTAATTGACCTCCCACTGGATAACTTACAGTTGAAAACCATAGGACCTCGCTTTGATTATTTATCATTTTGGTGTTTTGATTACTATCGTTTTTTACATATCCATACCCATTAGATATCGGACCCATAGTTACAAATTGAATTTGGTTTAAGAAATCAAGCTCTGAAATTCCTTTTGTTGTATTGTCTTGTACCAATGCAGGATCCAATAATCCTAATCTCTTGCCAAAAACTTGTGTAAACCATAACTTTCCAGTAGAATCAAAGGCAATGGATAATGGATATCCTCCATCTTGAAGTATCCTATAATTTTCAAATCTTTTCTCATCGACAAAGTACTTCCATATCGAATTCGACCTTTGATCTGTAAACCATAAATCACCATTATTATCAAACTTTAGATCCCATATCATGGAGCCTATCTGTCCCTGTCTGTCAATGGGCCAATTTGGTATTGGTATGGTCTTGTTAAAGGAGTTTGATTTAGGATCAAATACAAATAGATTGCCCGTTTTGCCTGAAGCAATCCATATATTATTATTCTTATCAATGGCAAGTCCTAATGGTTGGCTACAGGAGATTGGAAGTACGTATTCGTTTACAAAAAAACTTGGTCCCTGAGTTTGATTTCCACAGAATAGTTGTTTATCTTTTTGTTTCATTAGTTGAGATTCGTTTACTATTGTATCAACAGAACTAGATTGAACAATGTTACTATCTACTGACCTACCTGTATTTCCATTGGTATTTATATTCATAATTGACGACGTAGAGTTCATTGTGTTACTGCTAGTTACCCATACCACAATTACTATAACTACAATAACAGAAATTACAATGAATGTATTCCTTTTATTTTTAGAAAAGCTAGAAAATCTGCTATTTCTAGTTGATCCGTTCCTTTTATCCAATGAATATATAGATAAAAAACTACCTAATAAGAACTGGGTTATAAATAGAAAGATGAGAGAAAAATACTAATCTCTCTTTTTATTTGGCATATGTTTTTATATCTTAAGATCTCAAGTAATTAGTATCTATCTCAATAAAAATTATGGTAAAGTTGGCAAGCAAACATCATCTGACTTTCAGATATAACATTGCAATTTTTGCGAGTAATTACACTATTATTTCGTTAAATTTTAGATGCCATCTTATCACACAAGATATCTACGGGATAAACCAAAAAAGAGTTACCCTGAGAAACCTTTAGAATAAATTCTCTACCATTGATTTTGTAGTTTGAAATATCAGATTAAATTGTCCATTTATTGACAATAAATGATCCAATTTTTTTCTATTAGATAAGACTCTAGTGCTCCTATTGCTTTAAAAGTCCTGGCAAAAGCATTTTTGGGATCCTACCATATCGTATATACAAGATCCAATCCTTCAGTAAAAAGTGCTAACCTATCATCCATTCCAAATCTTTCTACATTTAGTCCAATTACCTCCAGTTCTTTATCTTTATATTCCTTTTACAGTACCTCTAATGCAGGCGTTTCTTACATACAAAAAATGCATGCTGTCTCCTGTGAATTTAATAGGATTAAATTTTCAGTAGAATTTGCAATGGCTGCGGGTTGTCCTCTTTCTAACGATAATCTTTGAAAGGATTTCGATTTCACTATGTCTTTAGGGATTGATTGGGTTGGTTTATCGGTTACTGACTTAGAGGCTGCTTGTCTTAAAACATGATAATTATATACGTCACTTTCGAAATTCAAGCTAATATAAAAAAGCATCAGAATTAAGAAATGGTATCGAGGGTATAGAAGGAGATGGCAGGAGGAGGAGAATTCACGTGTCCAAACGCACCTAGTTATTTTTCTATTGAGAATTGTTACATTGTTAAGGTAGATATCTTTGCGTCATCTCCATCTCTGTAGGCTATAAATGCTTTATCTTTGCCAACTGCGATATCAGTCATCTCGCCTATTCCTCCTTCTATGATAGGTCCGTTAAATACAATCTGATGATTCTCATCGATTACGCTTAAATGCATTTTGCTTGGAAATCCAAAGTCTATTTTGGAATATCTTAAAATATCTGTACTTTGCTGGTCAATAAAGGTAATCCAGACATTATCATTTTTATCTATGTCGAGACTAACCTCGGTTGGAGGGACAAATTCTTTGTCTGTTAACAGAGGAATGGGTTTACTAAATGTCGCACCCTTATCAACAGAATAGGCATAGTAATAACCAAGTCCATTATCGGCGGTTTTGCTGCCCGTAAACCATGCCACATGTAATACTCCATTACTATCAAACGCCATTCCGGGTCCTGCATCTGGACAACCATTAATGTACCAATTATCTTCACTTACTGCGTATACGGGACTAAACTTAATTCCTTGTGCATTGTCAATAGTATGCATAACCTTGATGTCTCTTATGGCTTCGTAGTCATCATAGTTAAAATCTTCAAAAAGCGATCCGTTTGCAAATCCATAATTGTAAGGATTTTCTGGATTAACAGGAATTAGATCGCTTTCGTGCTGCAGATCTCGCCAAGCAAAATATATTTCTCCATCAGGGCCAACAGTAGAGGAAGTTTGACAGCATACGCAGCTTTGTTTATCCAGTGTTATAGGCGAACCAAATGTTTTTCCACCGTCTAATGATTTAACCATTGCATAACTTGCTGGATAACCTATTATAGGCGTCCCAGATTCGTTAGGTAGAGCAGAAAGAAATGAAAGGTAAAGTGTGTCGTTTCCAGTTCTTACCAGATCAAAGAATACGTTTATGCTTTTAAGTCCAATTACGGGATTGACTGCAGGTGAAAAAGTTTTTCCACCATCCATTGATTTTGAAAAGCGCAAGGTATTATATCCCCATGGATAATCAGGATCTTCTTCAGAATCCATCCAAGCAACATAAACTTCATTGTTTTCTCCAAATTCAATAGGAATAGAATTAAACGTATCAGCAGCACCACCTAATTTATCGTTTACCCTTATTGGATTAGAATAGGTAGTACCGTTATCGGTAGATTTTGTAAGGTACAAGTTTGTAGAATTGTTTTGGGTTTGATAATAAACGGCATACAAATCACCTGTATTAGGATTGACAGAAATTGAGGGATTATGTCCTTGGGTAAAGTTATGTGTAGCAATTACCTTTGGATTATCTAAAATACCATGAGAAAAATCAATAAATGAACTACTTTCCAATGCTATCAAAGATACAGCCACTACTATAGATAAACCCGTGATATATTTTATCTTAAAATTCAAAGTACCTATGGTATAAAACTAAATACCTCAAAAGTCTTGTTGTACAACGTTAGAAGTTGAAAGTGAATCGCAAGCAAAACTCTCGAGACAAAATTCTAATACGGGAAGGTTACCATAAAAATTATACATAGTAGATTCGTAAAACAAATACATCTCTTAAATAAAAGTCAGATAGCGCTATAAATTCATTTTTCACGATCTGAATCGGTTAGAATCGTTTTAACCTATTTTAATGATGCAAGAAAACAGTCTAGTACATTAGTCGAATGCACCATAGGGTCTTAATACGATTTAGCTGTTCTCTTTTACCATGTACTATAGTTTTATGTTCATTCTATGTGTTGTGGTCATCAGTTCTATCTATATTACCACCGCAGGATATTCAATTGATCATATTTTTACTATCCCGTTACATGATGTGTATGCCTCTAACGATATAGATCCAAACAAAACGTCAGTACCCGTAGTGGAGACAATGAATTCCTCGTCTCCAGAAGACGTGTGCTACGTCTTGGCTGCTGATCGTTTGTTTGACGGTTACACTTTGTATCCAAATAAACAACAACCCGATACAAATACTGTACTCATCAAAGGAGAGAAAGTTGTGAGAATTGGTGCTTTTGATAATCTAAAAAAAGAATGTAACAATCGTGTTAGTTTAGGTGACTTTACAATTATGCCTGGTTTCATAGAATCTCACGCACATATTACTTTTGGAGATATTCCCAAGAATAAAGTGCTTGAACACGGCATTACCACTGCTCAGGACACTGGTGGTCCCATGTTACCATCAGAAGGTGGTAACGGCACACTTCGTTTATTAAGCGTTGGTCCAATAATTCAAGCCCCAGGTGGTTACCCGTTGAACATCTTCGGTGGTACTAGCGGTTTGGATCAAATTGGCTATACGGTCACATCAGTAACCGGCGCAGAAAACTTGGTGCAAAAATTAGTTGATGGTGGCTCGACTGCTATCAAGATAGCGCTGGAACCCGGCGGAGAGGAAGGAGCTCCTTGGATAATGCCACATGGACCTGATCATGTGCCTGCAACACCTTGGCCGATTCTCTCCCAGGAAATCGTTAATGCTATAGTAACTAAAGCACATTCTCTTGATAAGCGGGTAATTGCACATGTCGGAGAAGAAATAGGTTTTCAACGTGCAGTTAATGCAGGTGTAGACGAGATGGCACACATACCTTGTGCTCCCATTCCTGAATCCTTGATGCGAGATGCTGTAGCAAAAGGTATTACATTTGTTACGACGGTAGACACCCTTAGTTCATGCGTTGGCACACATGCCAATTTACATCTATTAGCACAAATCTTAGAAAATAACCAGGGAACTAGGAGTGAAATCATTTATGGTTCGGAAATTGCCCATGAGGATGTACCATGGGGTATAAACGGCCATGAATTGCAGTCGATACTGCATCTAACTAGTGGAGAATCCATAGACTTTGATGATGTGGTGAAGGTCATTAGGTCCGCTACATCGCAAGGTGGTAAACACCTTGGTGTTGACAACAAGTTAGGTACCCTATCAAGTGGCGCTCCAGCTGACCTTATTATTGTACGCGGCAATCCATTCATGGATTTTAAGTTGCTGGAATACCCAGATCTAGTCATGTCCGGTGGACATATAGTCATTGATCATATAAATGCGATCAAAAAAAGTCATATTTGGTAGTCACTGCCATTTGATTGTTCTTTTTTATGGTAAAGAATATTGTAATGGAGCGGGTAGGTAGGTAATAAACAACAAATCTGCTGAATATTCATAGAAAGTAGTGTATTAAACCTTTATATGCAAACTAAAACTACTCGGACACAGATTGCAGACACAAGCAATAAAATCGTAGCAAGGAACACAACCATCGACATTAAATGAATAATTATACCAATTAACAGAAGTAAAGCAACAAGGTTTAGGCCTAGGCAAGCTACATTCTGATACTATTTAATTTTTGACAGTTACAAAGATATTGTTTGGAAGTTCATATAGAATGAAGAAGGATACAAAGGTAAAGGAAAAAATACTACTTTTTCTTAATGTTACATATAATGGTAAGATTGTATCATAGGTAGTCAAAAAGTGAATTGTTTGAATTAAAACTCTATTTATCTTTTGATGATTTTAAGGATAAGGTATCTAGGTTTTTTAGGATCGAAAGGTTTGGTATGAATA
>JAKDMR010000700.1 GCA_030452275.1 Candidatus Nitrosocosmicus sp.
TTGTATGTTTTTGTTATCTTTATTGAAATTATTTGAAGGGATTATTCCAGTTGTTGTTATATTTTTAATTCCACTGGTTTGATAATTTGGAGTTAAATCAGTATACTCTTTTTGCAATACAGTATACTGTTTTGATAAATTAGGTGAATAGTAGATATCGCAAGCGACACAATATAATCCTATTTTCTTGAATGACTCGTTAGCTCCTACTCGGATATAACTAGAATTAAGGCTCTTGTGACATTTGTAGCATCTTGTCAATGATGTTTATTTTTGCCGTATAAGAATAAAAGCATTGATCTATCTACAGTTAGAAAATAGATTGTCTAACCGGATGGTTAAGTTTAAATCCAAATTTAGGTTTAGCTTTTTGGTTATGTGAGTCGTACATCTAGATCTATAAAGAATTAAAAAGAGCGAATCAAATTCAATTTCTTGTGTATTTGATGTATATCGACGAATCAGGATCAATAAAACCAATGCAGAAGGAATTTTATGTGATAACTGGAGTCATCATACACGAATCGGATGTACAAGATATAGAAAGGCATATTGAAAAATATAAGCTTACTAATTTTGAGAAATGCGATATTGAAATTCACACCTTTCATATGTGGAATGGTTCTGGAGAATTCGAAATTTATCACGTTTCTCAAAGAAGGTTACATTTACGTAACCTTTACAAGGCAATCAACCTATTCCCCATAACAATAATAGGTGTAGTAATTGATAAAATCAAAATGAATTCTCCAAATTTCATAAATTGGAATTTATTAAAAACAGCTTGGACATTTATGGCTGAACGATTTGATATGTTTTTGCAAGAGAATGAACAAAAGGGGATGATAATAGTAGACTCAAATACTAAGAAACCCAATAGCGAAATTCATGCTATAATAACTAAGATAAAAAGGAACGGATCAGATTATCACGATGTCAGAAACATATTGGAGCAGCCATTGTTTGCCGATTCAAAGGATTCGGTAGGACTACAGATAGCAGATTCAATATCCTATAGTATTTACAAGAACTTTTGTAGATCACCTTATGAAGATTTCTACGAAAATTATGTATATTCAAAATATCGCCGCAACATCTATACAAACGAAGTTTTAGGTTATGGCCTAAAAGTATTCCCCAATTAAAGGGGAGAACACAAGACCTCCGAGGAAGAACTTTGTGTTCTCTAGCGCTATGACCCATAGCACTTCCGCGTTGCCATTTGCTGTTAAGTATAATTTGCGTACATGATTTATAATCCTTTTGTTGACCAATTACGTGATCTCGCTTCATTCAGTGCGAGTATAATGGAAAGATCCACGCATTGTGTCTTATAATCTGAAGATAGTAAATATAAAGAAGACTGTGGATTCACAAGAGTGATACGGGTGATTCAAGAATCAAAGAATTAAAGAGAATGTTCTAATCAATCACTCGCTATTTATTTCATTAGGTAAGCAAGTCTTGCACAATATCAAAAATCTCTATCTTATTTCCTTCTCGTTGTAATTTATTTTGATTCTGTATTAGATGTATTTCATAACGATTGTAGTTTTAGGTTTTCATTATTTACCATTTATTAATT
>JAKDMR010000701.1 GCA_030452275.1 Candidatus Nitrosocosmicus sp.
ATTCGTGGAAATCCTTTATAATTAGCAGCTGAAACATTCAGAAATAAGAGCGATTGTAAAATATGATTCCTCATATTCTAATTTTTTAATGAATTGCATGGCATATTCCTCAGCAAAGGCTCCCAAACAAGTTCTCAAAACGTCATTTAGGTCATAGCCGAAAGTAAGCGGATTTACTTTATTTCTTCTACACAGTTCATTTAACAGATTTCGTCTTATAATCTCTTTATCCTTTTTCTCATCGTCTAATCCTGCAATTCCAGAATAACTCAGAGGATATGGATCTTTCGACTTGTTTTGTAATTGATTCATTTGGGATGTAAGTATTTGAACTTGTGAAATTAGGCCGGTAATTATTTCGGATTGTGGATTGTTTTGTCCGATTATAGACAATACATTTTGGGCATAACTTACAGGAGATTCAAATTTTTTGTCCGGATTATTTTCTATTTCTCTGATCTGGCCTTTTATTTCCTCTTTACATTTGTCCATACTTGATATCCATCTAAAATCTACATTTATGGTTCTCATAGAATTGACATCAAATGGGATTATGTCTGACGGATCTTTAATCTGGATAATGGGCTTTTCGATCATATGTCGGATCCCAAT
This sequence comes from Candidatus Nitrosocosmicus sp., assembly GCA_030452275.1. Lineage (GTDB taxonomy): Archaea > Thermoproteota > Nitrososphaeria > Nitrososphaerales > Nitrososphaeraceae > Nitrosocosmicus. The sequence continues at coordinate 613 of JAKDMR010000701.1, forward strand.
TTCATAGAATACATTGGGATTTCTTCCATAGAGATCTGCGATAACTAATTCATCTGCCAATAAATGATCAATTATCTGGGTAGTGATAATCCCAGGTCTTTGGATTTTATCTGCTCGAATTAGTTCATAGCCGAATTCAGAGACTGCGACTTCAAATACATAATTAAATAGCTGATCGGATCGACGCCGAATTTCTGATCCATCATCTCCAATCGGAGAAATCACAAAACATCTTTTTTGTTTTGATGATGCCACGACGATGTATTATCAGAGGATCAATATTATTGCTTATTTAGTTTTAAATCCTGAATTGTTCTATAAAATTTTGATTATTTTTTGCTATTAGAACTATGACTCATATCTGAGAGAGATAATTTGAATCCGACTCCTAGCGCTTCAATATGAGATTCTAAAATATTATCGTAATAAATCGGAAAATTTTATAGTAAATGATTACATTTAGTTTTTGATTACGCTACCTCTCAAAATAATATATTGGTAGTTCATACGAGATATCTATAAATGAAATTAGATGATGGTTGACCTTTATCAACCTGATATTAGAATAATTTATGAAACCAACCGTTGATGCTTGACATCCGAAGTTATGGGGGCAATATAATAAATTATCAGACGATAACTTAGTATAATCTTAACCGAATTCGACAACCAATTATTAATTCTAAACTAGTATGAAATTTCATACTCGTCCCATCGAACCAGCTACCTATTATAGTAACGATTAAAGTACGAAACTATAAAGATATATAAAAAAAATCATATCAAACTCATGTGGATATTCTCATGATTTCCACTGAATTCGCATTGTATAACACTTCCTCGTCCAATTCATTTAGAACTTTTTAGATTTTCTGGATTCTTATTAGTTAACAAACATTTTAGCTTAATCTAGCGGAAATAGTAGTAATGCTACAGGCGTAAGAGTTATGACTTAAGTCATTATATTATCT
>JAKDMR010000134.1 GCA_030452275.1 Candidatus Nitrosocosmicus sp.
CAATCAGATTAGGGAGATAAATTTTATACTGTGGTAAGAGGGTTACGTAAAGGAGATGGCTTAAGTTGACTTGCTATTATCTTTACTATTCTAAAATACTTATCCCTCGAGGAATTATTCAATAAATGATACAAATTCAGAGTATGACTTACATATGTAATGTAATTATACAATCAAAAACTGTAATTATATATTGCTATGATAACTATTAAATACATTATCGATCTATTTTAAATCTCCGTCTCAGATGCCAAATCAATCAACAACTTCAATAAAAAACGGTCCTGTGGTTGTTGCTGATGATCAATTCATCGGAGTCAAAGGGAGCGGAGCCGATAGTAAAGCATATTCAGATGGCTATCTGTACAATGGATTGCAAAAAAAGGGTTCAAGCATCTGTTAATCCCTCTTGACTTTTCCCGGTTTAATTGCTAAGAGGTGATTTTATCATTTGTTTCGTTTTTCTTTTCTATATTTGGCTATAACAAAAAAAATATTGATGGGGACTAGACTTCTATGGTATTACCTAGCCAACAATTGTCACAGAATTTAGGGATGGGTCAGGAACTTTCAAAGCTATTGTATCTACACCAGAAGATAGAGCAATAAGAGCCTCTGCAGTGAGAGTTGAGAGTTCATCTGATGGTAAATCAAAAATAAAAAGATCCTTAATGCCAAATCTAACAATTTCAGAATCTACTTGCTTTAAAACCAAATCATCTTTAGTCTCCTGATTGAATCGAGCACTAAAATGATCTTGATAATCACCAAATTCAACTATATTTATTGGTGCATCATCTTCTCCAAGTGCAGCTGCGCTTGGAGTTACTGGTGGTAGTCAGATTAGATATCCATGTCTATATATCAGTGGAATTTGATTGATTGGACGAGTTGTCAGGACGTTGATTTTTCTTGACCTTTTTCAATCTAATATAATGATGATATGAAAACTCAAAAATGTTATTCAGAATTATACAGCATATCAGAACATCCATCCACCTTCCTTATAAGATACTTGTACAGCCGCTTCTTAAGATGTTGGTTCAGTCAGGACCTCGCTCTCATACAGAACATGTTCACTTTGAATCTAATAGCCGGCATACAATAATGTAAGATACTACCAGATTTTCATATCGTCAGAGCCGTTTAATTTAAGACAAGCTTTAAAAGATATAAAAATTAAATAAATTGAAGTAAAAATGTCTAGTCAAAACAATCAAGTAAGAGTAATAGTTTTGATCAATGCAAAGGAAGGAAAAAAACAAGAGTTATTAGATCTATTTATGCCATTAGTAAACCCCCCAAGAAAGCGCGAAGGTAATGTTACTTATACTTTTAACGCATCGATCGAAGAGCCTAATGAATTATTATTTGATGAAGTGTGGGAAAGCAAAGAAGCATACGATAAACACTACAACAACCAAGAATCAGTAGATTTGAGGGCCAAAGTTCAAGATTTGGTTTCAAAGCCGATTGAATTTAAAGTATATAGCGAAATTACAGGTTCCTAATTTTGTTTGATCCCCATTTTTATAACTAAACTGTCTAGCCTCGATCAGTCACAAATTTAATTTTCAAAAGTAGATCTAATATCACTATCTTGATAGGTTTAAAACATCATGTATCGATAGACATGCTTTAATGTAGTTACTGTTCGCGTTTAAACATCACTTTAAAGCCACAATGAAGTAAGACAATCATACACATTTTAAAATAAGCGTTAAGAAAAACTACTCCCGACTAACACGATTTTTACTCTGATATTGTGCTATCTGATACACAATTTCAGAAAATCATAATTATTAATTGAAACCTAGGTTAATAATGTTGGAAACCTCCATAAATTGATCCTGTATTGGTTCTAGAAAGGCCAATTATCTACTTGGATCAATATAGAAAAAAGAGAAAAGGCGGGTTTATTCTTTTATCTTAACTCCCAAACACTAGCAGATGTATTTCCTTCACTATCTACTTCAAAATCAAAGAATCCCACTCTGTTATTTAGGTAGGATAATTCTCCTGTAGATGATGTATGAAAGAATAATGAACTTTCAAATCTAACATCGCCTTCTGGGTTTGTAATGCCTACGCCTTCTGCCGTTCAAGTTACCATATCTTCATCTACTGTAGTAGATATTCCATCTCCTTCTCCATGTACAAAACCGTTAGTGTAGAGTGTTGCCCAATATGTGCCAAGGTCACGTGCCGGCATGTCACCAAGTATAGTTTGGTTCGCAACAAATGTTGATTCAATTTTTGGATGAGGATGAACTTCAAGAACTCTGATTTGTGATTTTACCTTGTTCTTCTATGATTAATACTATTTGAGGATGAAAACTTGATTGTTGTTCCTGATCCGTTGCTAAGGTTATGTTATTATTGTTTGTGGTGGGAGAGGAGGAGGTAGTAGTATCTGTCTGAGCAAATACCGTATCTACATTATTCTCAAATAAATTAAGTCCAGCAACTGTCAACATGGTTACACCTAAGGCACGGTAGCTTGACATATACCATCAACCTGGTCCTAGATCTGTTGGAAAAATTATCTCAATATTGTGGACGGATCGATTGTTGGTAGAATTAAGGTGTTTTGTACGTAATTTTATAAATTAATTAATTTTGTATTTTTGAAAAACCATGGATTCAGGAAAAACAGAAGACCCGGGGGTAAATTTTCTTAACACTTTTGACCACCGACGAAATTTAAAAGCCTGTTACTTGTTACCATCTATATATCCTAATCATATTTACAATACGTATGAGCTTGGAACATTGATTTGGTCTAAAATATAATTCTATAATATCAATCTTCCAAAGAGAATTCATATCAAAAGATAATGAGTATGCCTACCTAATACTTTGAGAATATCGATGGAACTGTTATCAAATATGTTAATGATTGACCATATGTCCCCATTATGACATCCCTAACATATTCCCATCGTCCTATAGTACAATCTGAATCTTGATCTTTACCATTTTACTTCTGTCGTGGTTTATCTTCAATAACTTTCCCTGGTTCCTGTCCATCTTGTTCCTGTGGCTTGTCTGCCACTACTTTTTCTTCTAATACTGACGATTCTGGTGCTTTGGCTTCTTTAAGTGGTAATGAACCGAAAATCCCTGAGTAAATACTATTGTAATTGCTCTCCGCATTATTTAATTTCCCCGCACTCTCGGGACTAAGTTCTTCCTGCAAGTATTGCAGAGCCCTTAACTTCATCTCAAAGAGAAGAACACCCTTTTCCCAATGTACTAATGTCAAAATTGGGATCTGCAAATACTGTACCTGGTATTGATGTCCGTAAGAGCATAGCAAAACCAAACAGGTATGCAGTTAGTATTGCAATTGACTTTATATTATATAGTTTTTTCAATTTATATCACTCAATATTTTATTTTCTTGCTATGGTTAATAGGTAACCCAGTCTTATGCCATTATCAACTACGTATGGATCTATCGCTTTTAGAAAATCATTTCTAAGCGATTCAACCTTGCTAGGATCACCTAGGTTATCTAATACTGTAATGACCTTAATTAGAGGACCATATCTTGTGCTCATACGATCCCAAAAGTGATTTGGACTGAGTATAGAGAATATCAGGCTCCCTCGATCAAAGTACAATTCTGAAACGCCGGATAGCCGTTCTTGTACCACATCCGGATTACCCCAAAGTATGGGAGATGGAGGGGCTTGAGGATTCTTTGGCAAATGTTTTGCAGTTACTCTAAACAAGGATCCTATAGCAAGCTCGGGTGGCCAAGTAGCGAATCCAATTCTACCTCCTTTCTTTGTTACTCTAATCAATTCTTTAGCAGCTAATTCGGGTCGAGATGCAAACATGTGACCAAATGTAGATAGAACCACGTCGAAGGTCTCATCTTCAAATGGAAGATTTTGAGCATCTCCTTCCCTCCACTCTATCCCACTAACATGAGCAATTCTTTCTTCTTCTTTTGCAATTTCCAACAGTTCAGTTGTATTGTCAAGTCCTATTACATTTGCACCTCTTCGACGTGCGGTAATTGCAGTGTTACCATTTCCACAGGCCACATCTAAAACTGATTCACCAGGTTGAATCTTGACTAGATCGATTAGATGTGAAGACGCGGGAGGAAGCATAGTGGATACGGTGCGATAGTCACCTAACTTCCAGACATTTTCTATTTTGATTGTGTCTTGTGTCTCTTTGCCAATTAATGTGGTTTGTTCACTTATTTGATTTATTTTTTCCATGGATTCGATACCACGATATCAGTTATATAAACCTTTCATATATAGATATCACGATATCACTTATATATGGTATATTGTATAATAATGTTATAGTAATGCCTCACAACTTAATAATACGCGGCTTTGATAATGATACGCATTCTCAATTAGGGGACATTTCAAGACAAAAGAATGTTTCTATGAACTCCATCATCAAAGATGCAGTTGATCAGTGGTTGAAGAAACAAAGAGAGAGACCAAAACGACACCATCTTCTTATCTATGATAATGAGGATGATTTAAAAAGATTGTTAAGAACAATAGATAAATTTGCCAAGGAAGCCGAATGGCACAGATGCTTTATTTCGTCATCCAATTCTGCTATTACCGAATTTTTAGAAAAGTTAGACTGGGTTGACGAATTAACAGTACCGTTTGAGCCATCACAAAAAGATGTAATGAAATACTTCAACAGCATACTGCAAAATGTTATTAAAAATTCAAAAAATATAGAGTTATGCTGTGTTGACTTTCTTATTAACGACATATTCAAATCTTCGATGAAAGAAGCAATAAAGCTTGAAAAGGCATACGATGAAAATAGATTAGAAGGACTCGTGTTCTGTGCCTACAGAATAGATGATCTACTAAAAACAGCTATTACAGGTATGATAGAGGTATTTGATTTGCATGAACAAATATTTATTCTCAAAGGAGACCAGATATACAAGGTACATTGTAACAGAGAAAGCGTACATAAACTATTTTTAAGTTGATTGCAGACTCGGATAAGTAATACACAAAATGGTGAAATTTCATTGGGATAGGAAATCATTATTAGAAAATCTCCGATTATATCGACCATTTATAGTATTGAAGTAAACAAACAGTAAATAATTGAGCGTGGGACATAATCCCCAACAAATGAAGCTAGTCTTATAGAGTATCATATTTTGCTTGAAACAGATATTATATACAACACTAGTAACAAATAGTTCATCATCCATTCTAATTAGCATTTTGTATCTGATTGGATTGATTGATTGATCCTCTAGATCTATCAACAAACAGCAGCAGACATGTAATAGAGGTAGACCGTAGGACTATTCTACACCCATAATCCTTCGATGTTTTATAGTCCGTATCTGGTTCAGACTCGAATCAAACAGATCACTGCATCATTTTCTTTCCTTGGAATTACTTTACAGCAGAAATGTTATAAAGGCTTGTGGACTGTCTGAATCACGCCTACCAAGTAGACTAACCTTTGATAGACGGTTAAAAACTGTCTCTACCGATATCAAGGAAAGGATATTAACAATGGGAAATCCGTTTGTTTCAATAGAAGAAATAGGGAAACCATACATTCTTGCAGTGGATATTACTCTTATCAAAGCTTACAAAGGTAAAGTATGGCATACATCATCCAGGAAAGAAGGAGTAGTACCTAGGTCAGGAATTGATACGAATGCCAGATGGGGTTTTTGCCATACCAGGGGCCTGGATATTTGGATACAAATTGCAAATGGTTTCAAGCATGGATTTTTCAATTATTGTACCTTTATCAGCTGATGTTGCAACAGCCAATATACCAGATAATCAGGTTTATTCAGAGCTTACATCCAGTTTATCTCCAGAAACAGTAAAGAAAACTCATTACATGGGAGCAGATCTTGGATACGATGATCAATCATAATATGATTTAAGCACGGAGATGGGATTTCAACTTATATGTCCTATTCGCAGATACAGAAAAACACCCGATGATAGGCTGAAACTTGTTGACTTCTATCAATCAGCGTTGGGACAGGTAATTTACTCAAAGAAACATACATCTGTAGAACCGCTGATCGAACACATCAAGTCAATTTTTAGAATAGATCCAGTGCCAGTAAGGGGATATGACAAGGCGAGTGGTATCATATTTTTAGCCGTGTTGTTATACCAGATCCTCATTTATTGCAACTGCAAAATACAAAAAATAACAATAGTCCAAGAAGAATAATCAAGTATATGATCGGCTGTTAATCTATTCGCTCATATTTCTGAATGTTTCAGCTGCTAACTATAAAGAATTTCCTTGAA
>JAKDMR010000702.1 GCA_030452275.1 Candidatus Nitrosocosmicus sp.
GGAAAGTCATACTTAAGGAGCAACCAAAGTATATCGTCATAAAAATGCTTATATATTTTTTCATGCTTATAATTTTTTGATCATTTATTATCTATGGTTTAGTTTTATGGGCCACATTCTCAATTCACAATCGTATAGTAACAAAAACCTTGACATTGTACCTGATTTAATAGTTACATATCCTGCTAACGAAATAACAAAAATTATAATCTAGTTACAGATCATATATTACAGTTGCCTGCTGATCGATCAATAGACTTAGCTTTGGAATCCACCGGCTATGTTAAAGGTGTCCCTATTAAAGATGCAGCCAATTTTCTATATGAATTACAATTAGTAATTAACCATCTTGGAGACTATTTGACCGGCAGTGATTATCGTAAAGGACCTTCACCCGAATCAGTGAGTAAAAGGTGTGAGTTGATATTTAAGGAAATTAAGACAGGTAGTGTAAAAGCTATATTGCAGTTGCAAGATCAACAAAAGGCATTAGAAGGCCTTACGCTGGGTGAAGCTAGCATTGATAAATTTCATGAAATTATATCCATAATTGCAAATGGAAGAGAAATTGAAAGTAATCTGAAAAAAGCTATAGATCATCACCTACACAGAATCAAAATTATAGAAGATCTACATAAGCTTTGGCCAAATGAAAATGATAAATATATTGTAAAGATTTCTTATGCAGACAAGGAAATAAAGATGGAGCCCGATACTAAGCTTTTAGTTGAAGGTCTTTTACACAGAAATGAAACACAAAAAACATCCGTGAAAGGTATTTTAGGAGAGCTAAAAGTTATGCAAAATAAAAAGATGAGGATCATTGGACCAGATGGTAACATAACATGCACCTTTTCTAAAGAGAAAGAAGATTTAGTAAAGAAATACATAGGTAAACCCGTAATAGTCTACGGGGATGCAGATTTCGATGCGTATGGAAACATCAAGGAAATGACGGATATAGAAAAACTAGAGAGATTTACAGAGATTACGTTGCATAGAATTCTTTCACAAGATGATGAACTTTCGTTATCGCAACCAATTATTGTTGATGTAGATTATTTGGATGATCAATGGATTTTAAAAAATGACGAACTTGACATCGAAGCCTTTGCAGAAACTTATGATGAGTGTCTGAAAGAATTTAATGGAGAATTTCTGTTTGTTTGGAAGGAATATGGATTAGCAAATGATAATGAATTAACATATGATGCTCAAACGCTTAAGAATAAGCTCATACATCATATAGAAACCCTCAACGAAAGATGAGTCTTGACTGTATTAAAAACTAGAGACATTTCTACAAGTTTGATAAAAAAAGGATTCAAGACGAGGGATGGAGATCATACATACTTTATTCTATATATTCAAGACAGAAAGACATCAATATATACAAAAATTAGCCATGGGAGAAGAGAAATTGACGATAGTTTGATAAAACGGATGGCTGGACAAATAAGACTAGAGAAGAATCAATTTCTTAAGCTCATAGAATGTGCAATTGACCATGAGAAATATACCCAAATACTAAAGGATAATGGATTTAAGTTTGAAAAGGACGGCCTTTAGGC
>JAKDMR010000703.1 GCA_030452275.1 Candidatus Nitrosocosmicus sp.
TGAAAGTCTTTTTTGAATTGGTTCATAATACATCATTGTGTTATACGATTCCAAATCAAACTTCAATTTATTCGATACCGCAATAATGCAATTATTCCACCTAATGACGACACCCTTAACCCAATATCGGTAGTTGAATCAGTTGCATAAATTTTTACGTTATTATATTCCATATCGTTTAATAGTCTTATGAACTCGTCTTCTTTTATGTCTGAAAAAACCTTATCAGAATAAACCAGCGAATCAATGGCATTTAATGAATGTGCGTACTTTGTCTCTTTTATTCCCATTGCATATTTTTTTTCTCCGTTGTTTATTTGTTGCATCACTCTGTCCAGAATCGTAGAAACCATGGCAATTTTGCTACTGGACATAAGATCCTTCATGGCTTCTGATCTCAAAAATACATAAATACCGTCTTCACCAGCCGTTTCAATACCGTCCGCTATTACAAATTCTTTGTCTTGATGGGCTTCATTTTTTTCCCTTAGGTAATTAAGTAATCTTCTCTTTGTCTCTCCGGGACCAAATATTACTATTTTGATTCCTTGTTCTTCTAAATAAATATCTAATGCAGTTCTTATATGCTCAAAATAGATCTTATTGCTTGATTCATTTCTTTGATCAGTAACGTATCTTTTGCCACTCTTTCCGGAATATATGTTAGGAGTTATTTTCAAATTTGTTCCAGTTAATTTTGCAATAGCAGTCTCTTGTGAGTCTATTGAGATAAATAAATATTTAAATTCAAGAACCGACTTTGATAGTATTTTTATATAGTTTTCATTCCAATTTGGTTTTTCTAAGATGATCGTATCATTGATTTTTACGTTAATAGAATGGTGCAAACCCTTAGGTATATTTTCATTGTTTGAAGTAATTATTACCCCTGATATCTTCAATCTGTCGATTGCATCATCGAAACTAATTTTTTCTATTCTTAAAATTATCCTGATTTTAATTCTTTCTCCTCTGTCTGGTCTGGCGTATTCATTATCCTGTTTGATTACTCTAGTAGTATCGGCAATAATACTGTCTCCGATATCTATTACTCTTCTAAGACTAAAAAGATCATCTGGTTCTTCTAAGGTTAAGACTATTTTGTTTTCTGAATCCTTTACTTTATTGAATTTCATTTTTTACTTGTATCCTATTTAACCAATTCTTCATCTTGTTTTTGAGACTTCAAATAGTGTTCAAACCAGTGTTTGGTTAAAACTCCTGATTCTACCAAATTGGATAATGCACTATGTGATGCTTCACCTATAACTTTTCCATTTTTATTCTTTAATTGTCTCCATTTTAAAATGGTATTTCCAGTTTTCGATGAATAGATTATTCCAAATATTTCTTTGGCATTTACAAATGTAATTTCTCTTAATTTTTTTACCATGAGTTTATCTACTGCTTCAATATAAATATCGCCTGGTCCGGTATCTCTTTCGGGAAACATGTCTGGATCTCTATTATAATTACTAGGAATGAATGATTTGCAAGTGCTGAAAATCATAAATTTTCTAAAACTTTCCAATGATGATGTAGTTTCTATATGGACCACTACTATTCTACA
>JAKDMR010000704.1 GCA_030452275.1 Candidatus Nitrosocosmicus sp.
GATAATATATTACAGTTAATCAATAATAGATAGAAAGCGGCCCTTAAATGGCCGCTCCAAAAATCAATGTTTTATTGTTATTGACGTCTATATCTTGGTTTAAAAAACGGCTTTTGCAAAATTCGAGTAATAATTTATACTGAAAGATCAAATATTAGTTTTCCAATAGTAAATAATTGACAAAATGCCAAAAGTGCCACAAAGGGCTTAATTCAAGCTATATTCGTCTTGGTGCTAAGGAATCCTTCAAGAAAGTAGGTCTATACTGTATCGCTTGCGATGTTTATTACTCACCTGATTTTCAAAAACAGTATACTGTAATGCAAAAACAGTATACTTATTTAACTCCTAATCATCAAACTCATGAAAATCAAGATAGTTTAATTACTGTGTCAAATATATCAAATATTTATAACAAATCTAACAAAAACATACAAAATGTATATGGGCCGGGTCGGATGCAGGTCATTTTTGCCTGTAACCTCGATTTAATATCCTAACTGGTATGGATATTAAGCTAGTTAATCATTCTAAATTTATGAAACCTAGGTCCATATCCGTGGAGATAAGGTTTTATGGTAACGGGGTTCTATTATATCGACCATCTTATTCATATTTTTAATGGCAACTATAATCAAACAACCTTGTAGTCATAATCCTTTAGATAGGGTGGATACGTCTAAAAGATACTTTATGGCCTTGTCTCAAACGCCAAGTTAAAGGGAGTTTGAGTATCTCGACGGAATTTTGAAAACTAGGATATCGTATTTTATTTTCCATTAAAATATATCAAATATCTCTTAGATAAAATATACAAGCTAAACTCATATCAAACAGATATATTTAAAGTAAATCTATAAACACCATTTGTTATCAAATTTACAATCGTTATTATTAATTCCAATTGTTGTATTCGTTGTTTTTTCTTCTACCTCAATTACTCCATCTTATGGTCTTTATCCTGATCCCAAAGAAATCAAGTCACATGTCAAATCAATTAAAGAAAATATTGACGACCTAGTTAATTCCCAGGTACATGTAATAGTTTCAAACCTTTTGAATAAAGTTGTAGAATTTGAAATATTACATGAAAATCGTACTGTTATATCCCAACCAATACCACAAGGAGCTACCCTTTACGATAGAGTGTCTCCTGGTGATAGCTATATTCTAGTAATTACTCCTGAAGGTGAAAAACCATTCAAGGAAAGGATAAATTTGGAAACTTGTGTAGCAATAGTCGTTAAAGAAGGCCCAATACCAAACGACGTAGAGGTCCGGTTTGCTCAGTGTCGTTTGGGTTAATCTAATTGAGTAGGTGATTGATTGGAATTAAGGAACACTTCGACAACAACTTATTCTATTCCAAACTATATTGATCTTATTTATCTGTTTCCTAAATAGTTGAGGATGGGTCATAATTGATTTTAGTAATTTGTTCTAGTTTTCTAATTGACTAGCAACCTATCACGTATTTGATCATCCTTCTTGGAGTATCATTCTTTAGTATCTTACAGTTGTAATAAACAAGTATCTGGTAAAGCAATACGGATAACAGTACGATACTAC
>JAKDMR010000705.1 GCA_030452275.1 Candidatus Nitrosocosmicus sp.
GTAAAAATGAGTAATACTAGAGATTTTGTTCTAAACCAGGTAATGTGGATTGGTATATAAATAGGATTAAGTTTATTGATATCACTATTTGTCCCATTTCCGTATTCATTAATAGGTATAGTTATAGTAATAGTTTTAATGGGTTATTTTTTCAGAAACAGAAAAAGAGTGGTTTGGGATAGAAACAGAACATAGAATAATTGAATGTCTAGAATACCATGTGAATTTGATAACTCGATTTAAGAATTGATAACGCTTTTAAGAATTCAAATCCTGTCCATATTATGAGTGTTATTTGGATTGCTCTTTGCTAATCTCTTTAAGGCAGTGTTAAAATAAGGTCGTGACAACGTTTTAGTTATCAAGTCAATATTTTTGCCGGGATCTAAATCAATAAAACAATCGGAATTGTTATCTCGCCTCAAATTACAATCCTCCAAACTATCCAAAAAGCGAATAAATAAAATCATTAATTTTGGTAATTAACCTTATTTTTAAACCCACATTTCTGGCGCCGGGAGAGGGATAAAAGTTAGTAACAATATAACAATTATTGATAAGGATTTACTCTATAAATTCAAAATATATTTAGAGAACCAGAATCAAAGTCCTCATACAATAAGAAATAAACTTCAGTATGTAAAAAAGTTCTATTATGTTTTAGAAAGTTCAAATGCACAAGATCTGTTAAATCTTTCAGTTGAGACAAGGCAGCATGCTATGAAATCTTTAACCTCTTTATCAAAGTACCTGGGGGTTTATGATAAGTAGCAAGAATTAGTAAAAAAATATCAATTAAAGTGGGATCAAAAATTAGGCTATAGTGCTTTTGAAAAGATCTTTAACAATGATAAAAAGAGTTTTTCGATCCTGCAAACATGTCTACTTTATAACTATCTTGATAATACTCTTCTCAACACCTTGTTTAATTGCACAAACTATTAGAAAGAGACTCTTATCAGTTCAAACAACTACTTTAAATTTGCAACCTCTATTTTATAAATATTGGTGTAGGCTCTTATTTGTCCTTTAAACTTTTCTTTTTCAAATAGTTCCCAATATTGCTTATTATTGATTTGATAAATATCGTCGTATTGTTAGTTGATTATTAATTCCAGTTATAACTTAACTTAAAATAATCTGGATCATCTTTGCCATAATCATTCTCTGTTACTAATATATCGAAATCTCCAACCCTATTCGGTTCAATACTAGTAGGATCTGTATAACTATCTTTGATTGCAAGAACGTTCATATCTTCATCATAAAAATGAGCTTTTACTTTAACAGAAGTAAGTGTATCTGGACTCAAATTCTTTATTTCTCCAATAACATGATAGGCGCCTTCGTCATTTTTAGTGGTTTTGATAAAAGTTAATTCAATTGCAGAGCTATAATTACGTGGAAAATCGGTTGAATTAGAATCGATCTGTTCAATATTATCTGTAGGTTCTGAATTTGCACCTGAGCTACTTTCCAATAAATCTTCTAATTCATTTAGTGGAGATGATGCCTTTGCAATATGATCAGGAGTCTGAACTATAACAGAAGATAGAAAAAATAGCGTA
>JAKDMR010000706.1 GCA_030452275.1 Candidatus Nitrosocosmicus sp.
ATGATACACACATATTTGAAATTATGTTACTTACGACTTATAGCCCATTCATTCAAAATTTAGATCATAAATGGAAAGGAACTTTTTGGTGTTTACGCTAATCTTGATAGGATTAGTACCTAGTAGTTTCATTTCTAATTTCAATGTATTAGGGGCTATGTCTGTGATCCAAACAATTGATGTTGGTGATCTACCTCGATCTATTGTATTCAACCCCAATAATGATCATATATATGTATCAAACCAAGACTCTAACGATGTCTCTGTAATAGATAGTGCCAGCAATACTGTAAAAAAGACTATTGCTGTAGGTGATGGTCCTGCAGACATACTTTTCAACCCAAGTAATAACAACCTGTATGTTATGAATCAATATTCCGATGATGTGTCTGTCATAGATAGCGATACAAATACAGTTATCGATACTATTACTGTAGGTGATGGTCCGAGAGATATCTTGTTTAACCCAAGTAATAATTATGTATATGTAGTAAACGGTAATTCTGACAATGTGTCTGTAATAAAAGGGATACAATCTCAAAATGATCCTTCAAAAAACATTAGTGATTTGATTAAAAATATCATGAAAAACCCTCTAGATATTGCAAATTCTGTCAATTCTGCAAACGAAATCATAGCCATTTTGAGTGACAATAATGGTGTTAACGATCAAAAAGTTTGTAACTTACTAAATCAGGTACCCACTAAGCAGATATTGGATGTTCGAAATATAGTAGATTGCTAGGATCTATTAAATCAAACTGCTTGATACCCACAAAATATACTTTTTGATGTCCATATTATGCGGTAGGGAACTGAACAAATGGATAGAGCTATTAGTACATGATAAATTAGTTTTCCATTATCACGGATATAAATTAGAAGCTCTTTTAATGATTCATATCAGCACTCCCCCCACCGGGCTCGGACTGTAATGTAATGCAAATACTTTCAGGAAGACCGTTAGCAACTTCATCTTTATTCTAATAAAGATTCAAGACAAGACCAAAATCATTTTCTGTCGTATATCTGACATTTGTATAAAGGATTAGACTCCCTGTTTTTATGACAAGGGTTCAAATCCCACTCCCCTTGTTTATCAGGATTAAGATTGTATACCGAATGAAAACCAAAACACTATCTTGAAAATTATTGATTGACTGGGCATCATAATCGATATTTAGAATAGGTTTCCAAAAAATCTAAACAGAATCTTCTAGAAATTCCTATCGGCGTAATCATTAGTTTCACATTTCAAATTTTGTAATTATTTATTGCATAAATATATAAGAGAATTTATTGTTCTCATATGTTAATTTAAAAAATTGAATCATCCGAGAGTCGGTCTATTTCTAGGTGTTGGAGCATCAAAACCATTTGATAAATTCACAACAAAAGAATTCAAAGATTATTTGTTGATGCAACTAAATCAAATAAACAAGAATACACGAAATACTTGTTATTACGTATAAATGTCTTTGTTAAATTATGAGACTTAAAGACATAGAAGATATTTTGCAAATTTATGATGAGTTAGAAATATTTTCGCATTCTTCATTCATTTT
>JAKDMR010000707.1 GCA_030452275.1 Candidatus Nitrosocosmicus sp.
TAATGATATATCTATTCTTCCTTTTTGATACAACTATCCTTCTCTCATGCTTAATCCTCCTCTCCTCTATCTCTCCTGCCCATCTTCAACAATAAAACTAGATCTTCAACATAATCAGACACTATGTTATTAATAAAAACTGGGTATCTATGCAAATATAGGTTATTGAACTGACCCACCAACTGACAGGCTGGCTGGCCCTCAGATTGAATGGCTGACTGCTGCACAGGCAATATCCCCTACTCATCTCTTTAATCTAAAGTTAAAAATATTCTTCCAAAGATATATCAATATTAATTGCTAACTCTAACCAGAAAAATAGTTAATAATCCTTCCTTTAATCATTTTATAACCATAGTCATATTAATACAAGCAACCGTATTAGTATTGGAAACCATTCCTTACTTTAAAAGTTATTATCCTTTTCTTGAGTCAATAAATGTCGCAGTCCTTGTTGTCTATATTATTGAAGCTGGATTAAAAATTACTGCCTCTTACCCTAAAGTCTCTAATTATTTTAGGAATGGCTGGAACATATTGGACTTTTCGATTATAGTTTTATCGCTGTTACCCTTAGGTGGTAGTTATACAACTATTGCCCGTCTGATCAGATTATTGAGAGTAACAAGGCTCACGAATAGATCAAAGGAGATGTCGATAGTAGTAATGACTATTGTAAAATCTATACCAAGTATGGTAAACATATTCTTACTGCTGTCATTACTTTTCTTCATATATAGTATTGCCGGATATCATTTGTTTGGTGCAATTGATCCGGCTCATTGGGACTCCTTGCCTAGATCTGTATTAACCCTGTTTCAGATTCTGACTCTTGAAGGCTGGGTTGAGGTGATGTCAACCGTTACTCAAGCAAATCCGCTCAATGGATTGTACTTTATTAGCTTTATTGTAGTGAGTACATTTATAGTCATCAACATATTTGTGGCCGTAATTGTGAGAAAGTCTGAAGAAGCCTACAAAGCTTTAGAAGATGAAATCCGAAATCCTGTTACTCAAAAAGAAATTCTATTCGAAATAAAAGAAATTAGAAAAAAAATTAATGATTTGGAGTCTAGGTTGTCTAAAGACCAAGGTTAGATAATTTATATTTTCGCCGAACCCTCGAGTTTTATTAATAGTCAACCTAAAACCAAAGAGCTGTTAGTATGAGTTTGAATGTTGATTTGTTAGGTAGGTCAACCATATTCTAATGACAAAAATCATGCGAATGACAATTTTGAAATAATTTTTTCCATCATCTGATTTTCTTGTTTTTGAATGATCATGGGTTAAATAGTATTTTTTCCAAGTATTATTGCTTTTATAGGATAAAACTATGAACTCGCAAGAAAACACAGTCTTGTTCAATAAGAGCATTTTTAAATTTTTGACACAATAATTTTACTAAAGAACTGGAGTTCAACCTTTGTTGACGAGTTAGTCATGTTCATTTCGATTACAAACTCAATGAAACAAGATAGTTCAATTTGAAAAAATGTGGTAACCTAATTTAGATCGTTATGCTAGAAATTTATTTCTTCTATAAAATTAACGCAGAAAAATAT
>JAKDMR010000135.1 GCA_030452275.1 Candidatus Nitrosocosmicus sp.
GGTATTTGATAAAATATTTTTTTTCTAACACTGTTATTAAGCATAAATAGATTACAATTGATGGCGTAATTCCAAGTAATATCCTTTTTGATAATTTTCTTATAGATGAATCGTATATAACATTAAATTGTATCATAATCCCAATGATGAACAATTTATTTGGATGATTAGGGATTTGACAGATATTGACAATAGTAAGACAGCCACCACTACAAATTCTTATATATTGTATTCTTAAATACATGATAGTTGAATTCAGCCTGTTTTAGAACCGGGTTTCTCATTGTATTTTTTATAATCTTTTCTCTACTACTATATACAACCTTACCAATGTCATCATCGTCGTCTCTAAATACTGTCTCGGCTTCTCCTTTTAGTAGTTCAACAGATAACAACAACATCGTCAATAGCAGTAACCCAGCATTACCTTTAGGCAATAATCCTAATTCGGGTACACAAGCTACTACTACTACTACCACCACCACCAACAAGAATGGTCAATCTGGTTTTGATGTTCAACAAGGATTGCCTCTTTCTAAGACAATCGGAATATACGACCTACCTAAAAATATTGTATTAACGGATGATTTTGGAAAGAACAATAAAATTCCAATAAGAGCTTTTTTTCTGAAGGTTTAATTACTCAATTAGAAAAGCCAAGTGTAAACAAACAAGTAAAATTCAAGCTTGATGATTGGAATCAAAACATGATATTTAGTTTACAGGATTCTGGTAGTCTAAATTTGGTAAATATAAAAAATATTTTGGTAGGACAAATCAAATCTTGATTCTGTTGAGGATGCTTTAGAAGACGCTACATATTGGGAAAATGTTCCTCTTAATGAAGAAATAATGCTACGATTTGAAAATAAAGGTCTAAACTTTATCATAATAGAAGCGGCTTTTCAGAATGGCGTTTCAGGAGTATATCATGCAATTTTTAACCTGGATGCTTATGGGACCGAATCCAATGCTGCAGATCTTCTAGATTATAGGATAGATAAAGGGGATGCTAATTACAATATTATGGATGATTCAAGACCTGAAATTGAAGTTAATAGTCCATTTTGGCAAATTAGTCAAATAGTTGTTTGCGAAGACCTGAAATATAATGGATTTAGAGTATGTGGATGAGCGATACTACCTCCACATATACTGTCTCATTCTTTTGTATTGGTAAATAGTTAGTCTTTAGCTAATTATCATCGTCGTTATTATCATCATCATCTTCATCGTTGGAGTTGTCGTCGTCGTCATTATCATTGTTATCTTCATTTTCATCGTTGTTATCATTTTCATCATCTTCGTTATTACCATCAATTATCGAAATAGTATCCAGGTTTTCGTTATTTAATGGATTTTGAACTCCTTCCTCACAAATTTTAAAGCCATACAAAGACAAATGAGAGCAAATCAATGCCGAAGACTTTTGGTAGAACACAGGATTATTTAGAATATCTTCTACATTCAAAGAGTCAATGATATTGTAGGTTGCCCCATCATCCTGTTCCCGTTCAAATTGGGAATCAGAATCTGATTTTGATCTCTGATCGGACTCTACATTTATCACAGAAGAATATATTCCAGTGGTGCCATTTGAAAATTGGACTGAAGTGACTAGATAGTGTAATCCTGCATTATCGAGCCTAAGTACAACTTCGTCGTTGAGAGGTATATCTTTCCAATATTGTGATCCTTCTAGTATAGCCGATAAAGAATCATAGGTCTTTATCTGGCCCATAATTAGATCATTTATTTTTATAATTCCAATATTTGGTCTTTCAACAAAGTGAAATGTCAACAATGGATTGTAACCAAAAAAACTTCCTTCTGGAACACCTGTTGTAGTCGTTTCGGTTGCAGTTCCACTACTATCAGTAACAAACCTTAGTGGAAGACGAGCGTTATTGTCAGTATTATCAGTTACCACCAAGTTTTCAGGTAGTAAATTTCCTACTGTAGTGGTGGTGGTGGCTACGGGGTTAGTAAAGTTCGAATTGTTCCCTGAGTTGGATGTCTGAGTCTGGTTACTAGTTAATGCAGAAGATATCGGATTCAAGTTATTTTTGGGCTGGTTGACTATTTGATAAGAATCAATCATTTTCTGAGCAACAGGCATGTACTCGGAAAACCATTGAGGGTCTGCAGCATAGTTAATACGATAAATTACTCCATCGCTGAGAGTAAAAATCCTCATTACATCAGAAATACGATTTAATATATCCATGTCTTTAGAAAAAATAATCTTTGCTGGTTTTCCCGCCAAAGTTCCATCAGTTATATTGTTAATCTGAAATTCTGTGTTAACAGTAGAAAGTCTGTTTAAGTATTTATTTGTAAAATCATTTAGATTAAGATTTGAGGACGAAATATTCTCTACTGCCAGGATAACGTGAGCTGGTTCATAGATATTTATCAAAGTAGAGGATTTCTTTTCTCTTATCTCTGGTGCTGAGAATGTGACAATTGCGTTTTGGTCAAGGCTTTCAATATTCTTCCAATTGTATGGGTACTGTATTTTAATGCCATAATCGGTATTTTCATAGGTAACAAAATTATCGTTAAGATTCTCTGTCGGTTGAGCTGATCCCATACCTACATCTACACCACAACAATTTAGAAGCAAAATAATAGAAAGAGGGATAGAGAAAATGATTGACAATGCTTTTGAGTTGCAAAGTTTTAAAATAAACAACAAATGGTTTAGTAATCATTTGTTTTTAAATCTTTATGTATTTATCAAAATCCTCCAAAAGATAGTCAGCATGTATAGTATTTCTATTCAAGATTATACTCATGAGTTTAGAACCACATAGAACTAGGTATTGAGACTATAATGTCAAAGAGGGGCCCTGTTAACTTAAGCGCAAATCACCTCCTTGTTGTGATAATTGACAAACAGGTTCATCCAATTTAGCACATGCTTTAGTTTACAGTTTTCTTTTCTACAAGGAAAGTAATCATCAAAACTTTCAGTTCTATCCTTTATATACTGCATTGTTCTTTCGATTATACTTTTCTCCAAAGGGGAATGAATATGATGTTCTAATCCAAGAAACCTGCAAGCCATTGGATACCAGGTTCCACCGTCGGTTGATAGAGGATGCATTCCGTGAATCTTTACTACACCTGAGAGAAACCTTTCGGCTATCAACATGTTTCTCTCTTTGGATATGGTTAGTGCTAGAATTTCTTTGTTTTTTGGTTCTATCACAATCCATAACCAAATATATCCTGCACCTACTTTGATTAGGGTTTCATCAACTATGTATTCCTCTATTTTCTTTCTCTTTGAGGATATCTTTCTAGGATGACATTTTTGAATCCACTTCCAGATTGCAACGTGGCTTCTTTTGACCTTGAGTAGATAAAACATTGCTTTGGCAACACATCTAGTTGATAAGCCAAGAAAGTACAAATAGAGACTAGATTCCATGTATAAGGAAGATGTTCTATTTCTTTTACCAATCATGATTGAAATAGGACATCTTCAAGCTATAGATTTATCGTTAAGTTAACAGGGCCCAAAGAGGGGCTCAAGAAGAGATAGAATTTGTTTTGTACTGTATCCACGTATCTAGTTTATATTTATAAAGCGATCAATAATTGCTTCCGTATCTCTTTGTATTCGTATTGATGACAATAATTGTCAATTAATTCCAATAAAAAAAAAGATTATATATTTGTATACTATTACTTTAGTGTTGAATTTTTCCAGAAAGAATTATCGGAGTAACTATCTCTTTATAACTTTAGGTATCTTTACAATTCTTCTCATATCTGTTCCTGGATCGGTATTCGCATCAAGCAATAGTCCATATGATTCTGGTTATGATCATGGATGTGACGATGCCGGAATATCTGATTCATCAGACAGATACATAAACCAACCTGAAAAGGGTCCTTCGTATCATACGTCGGAATTTATGAATGGATACAATGATGGTGTAAATTCATGTTCATCATCGAATAATGATAACAATGAAAGATTTTCATCTCCATCACCCTCTTCTAGATCTCAACCTGATTGCACAATGAGTGAAGCGATTGGAGGTGGTATATGTGCTTTGGCAGGTGAAATGGTTGCTCCAGGAATAGGAGGATTTGTAACCGGACCAATTGGATCCAATATTGGTAAAAATATGTGCGAAAATCAGTAATTGTGTCTGTCTAGATTTCTTTTTTGTAGGCGATTCGTCAGTTGGATTGGCCTTGGTTATGCCAAATAATTCAAGGTTGTCAATTGACGATCCTATTGACAGTTCCAAAAACTACTGTCATAGAATTTGGTAAAAGAATTTTAGAAAGAAGTGGCGTGTCTTTTGACCGTTATATGTGATGTGACCTGCCAAAATACTAGCGATTCAATCATATATTTAGGTCCACCCACAGAGCGGCGTGGTCTGAAGCCGCGTCAAGTTCCTCTTTCATTTCTTCGAATTGTTCGTAAGGTTCTTCTTTTCCTATCCCCAAACACCATGTCTTTCAATGCCTGCTCTTTCTACCGTTTCCTGTAATTTTGGAGACAATAGTATGTAATCTAATTTGCTTCCATTTATACCTCTTTTATAAGTCCATGATAACTGATACTCGTCTTTGAATTTTTCATGGCTCATAATATCTAAAAGGTTGGATCCATTTCCTAGTAATGGCTGCAAAGAGTCATGGCTTGGATCAATATTAAGGTCTCCTACTATTGCAATAAATTCAATTCCTTGTCTTCGTCTTTCTTCATATATCTGTCTAACTCTCGTTGCTTCACGCTTACGTAGTCGATTGTTCTCTTTCTTTTCTTCATCATTTTTCGCGCTTTGGCTCTTAAAATGGTTGACAAGTATCAATATGGAATTTCCTCCTGGAGTTCTAACTGTATATTCAGCACAATCACGCATGAATATTCTTTCCCCTTGGTCTGAATCGTGTACGTGTGTTGCTATAGAAGTTATATCATATGAAGACTTTGTCGATATACCTACGTCAATACCTCTGTCATCATTTCCATCTATAACCATAGTAAACTCGAACTTCTCACCGCCAACTTGGGGAATGACGTTTTCATTGAATTTATTTAGAGAAAGTCGGTTCTCCACCTCAACTAAACATAATACGTCTGTGCCGACCGAATTAATTACCCTTGCAGTATTTTCTACAGCCGTCTCTTTGACCTGCTCTAAATAGAGATCAAACCATCCAATCCAATCACTTCTTCCGTTTATCCTTCGATTAATGGTT
Organism: Candidatus Nitrosocosmicus sp.; assembly: GCA_030452275.1. Taxonomy (GTDB): domain Archaea; phylum Thermoproteota; class Nitrososphaeria; order Nitrososphaerales; family Nitrososphaeraceae; genus Nitrosocosmicus. The sequence continues at coordinate 5,233 of JAKDMR010000135.1, forward strand.
ACACCTTCCTCATTTATGAACAAGAGACGATCACGTAATTCAGTTAACCGTATAAAACGATCATTGTTTTTTCCAGATTTTAATCCAGGATATCTACCACTACTTACAATGTCTATAATGGTTTTCTTATCCTGTTCAGAATACTGATCTTTTTGTATCAGATTTGTAAGTTTATAATAATCCGTTAACACCAGCATACTCGTTTCTAGGGATTCATTCATAAAGGCGGGACGTCGAAAAAGATTTTCAAGATTAAAAGTCGATAATCTCATAAACTAACATTAGGAATTAACTATTTATATTTTTTGGCAATAAAGTCCAATATCGAGAACAAGTTTAATGAATATTTGTACAACAGGAAGGAATATGTAAATAGAAAAATCCTTGTATATCAAACTAATTAGTGGTCTTTGTATCCTTAATATGCTTCCTAATCCTTGACCATGCTTGTTTAGTTTTATAATCCATAGGTCGAATATCTGATTCTTTGAGTTTCACATAATGCTCAAATTCTCGAGCAAATGCTGATTGTATTCTATTTAGAACCTCTAGTCTATCAGTTCCTACAATCACAGATTCAGTAGTATTTATCCCAAAATCATCAAGAATCTCTTCAGTAGGGATTTTGAGTATTCCTAAATGTATGTCTATAGGAATGGGATTAAATTCATAACCATCTATTGGGTCTGGTTGAAATAAGAAGCGTGGCATGGTAAAGGTATTAACCATACTAGAATTTAATAATTGCAACATACTAAAAAGATGAGCCAGGAGACGTTACCTTTTACATTACTCAATTTTTTGTCATTGGTTAGATAAACTCAAAGGATCGGGACCGGTAGGCTTCAGGACGATATCAGTCCTTTAGATATGATTCTGTAGAATGCTCAATGATTATTTTAAATACTTTTAGATAATCTTGATTCTTCCAATCTTCTAAGTTAAGTCTCATCTTTGGCCAACATCCAATTCTTCTAAGATACTTTCGCATAGAACATACTAG
>JAKDMR010000136.1 GCA_030452275.1 Candidatus Nitrosocosmicus sp.
CGAATATTACAGTTACACGTAGATTTTGTAGAATATTTACCTGTCAAAAAGGAAATAGATGATGCTGAGCCTCTACTAAAGAATGAAAAGGAACGAATTGAAGAAACCGTCGTCATTTTAACTTCTATAGAGCAGGGTGATGATGAAACTCTAATTGGAGACTTTATAAAGGAAACTCTAGAGTATCTTAAGAAAATTAAATGTAACTCTGTTGTAATTTATCCATATGCACATCTTAGTTCAAATTTAGAGCCTCCAAAAAGTGCTTATAAATTAATGATCCAGTTAGAAAATGCTTTAAGGGCCAGTACGAATACGATTGTGGTTAAAAGAGCTCCATTTGGATGGACAAAAGAATTAGGTATCAAGGTAAAGGGGCATCCATTAGCTGAAAATTCGAGATTTATTGTCAAGAAAAATCCTGGTGGAAATACAGGAACATCAGTTGAAATTGCTCTTTCAAAATCAGAAATAATTGAAAGCGAAGGATCGTTTTCCAATGCATTGACCGCTGAAAAGAATCTAAAATCAAATTGGTATGTACTTTCCTTAGATGGGACATTGATCCCTTACGACGATTATAAGTTCAAAAAATCCGAAATCAATTTGGAGAATTTGTTCAAATATGAAATACTCCGAAAAAGGACGGTGGAAGACCAACCTCCACACGTAAAGTTGATGAAAAAATTAGGTATAGCCGATTATGAGCCCGCCTCTGATTCTGGAAACATGAGATTCTATCCAAAAGGAAGATTATTAAAATCGTTACTTGAACAGTTCGTGACCAAAAAAGTTTCGCAATACGGGGGATTGGAAGTAGAAACACCCATAATGTATGATTCCCACCATTCCTCGATGGAAAGTTACTTCAATCGTTTTCCTGCAAGGCAGTACAATATTAAATCAGATCAGAAAGATTTGTTTTTGAGATTTGCTGCCTGTTTTGGCCAGTTCCTAATGACCAAAGACTTTCAAATATCTTACAAGAATTTACCACTCAAATTATACGAATTAACCAGATATAGTTTTAGGAGAGAAAAGAGCGGCGAACTCGTTGGGTTAAGACGATTGCGGGCGTTTAGTATGCCTGATTGTCATGCATTTTGTCAAGATATTGATCAGGCAAAAATTGAATTATTAAAACGACTTGACTTATCAATTTCTGTAATGGAAGAAATTGGAATTTCAACTGTAACAGATTTGGAGATGGCCATAAGATTTACTAATGAATTTTATACAAACAATAAAGAGTTTGTTCAACATTTAGTAACGAAGATCGGTAAACCTGTTCTCATAGAAATGTGGGACGATAGATTCTTCTATTTTGTCCTAAAATGGGAGTTTAATTTTCTAGATAACTCTGGCAAGGCTTCAGCTCTAGCAACAGATCAAATTGATATTGAAAATGGGGAACGATATGGTATCACCTTTATAGATGAGTTGGGCAATAAGAAAAATCCTATAATTTTGCACAATTCTCCTAGCGGAGCGATTGAACGTGTCATTTTTGCATTGCTTGAAAAATCTGCCAAGATGATGAAAGTAGGTAAAACGCCGTATTTACCAATTTGGCTAATGAATACCCAAGTAAGATTAATTCCCGTGAGAGACGACTTTATCTCTAAGTGTGTTGAACTATTAGAGCATCTGAAAATTAATTCTATTCGTGCGGATATTGATGATAGGGAGGATACTCTATCTAAAAAGATAAGAGATGCAGAAACTGAATGGATTCACTATACACTAATAATCGGCGAGAAAGAAGTTGCCACTAATACGATTTCAGTCCGAGATAGGTTAAAAAAATTAAATTATTCTATAAACCTAGATGAATTGATATACATAATTAAAGAACCAATGAAAGGCAAGCCCTACCTTCCTATCAATTTGCCTGAGTACCTCTCAAAGAGGCCAAGAATTGCTTCCTAGTGTGTTTTGATTAGGTAGATAAACAACAATCAAAGATTGGACATGTATGGTCTAGACAAAATCCTTAGCAGAGTCTGGGTAGCCAAAGCTCCTTCCCTATAATCATTGTTCTTCAGTCCTGTTTCTACAAAATCAAGTCCAACCAATCTCGCTGTGTTGCTTATGCTATTAATAAGGTCTAATATTTGAAACGGATTTAATCCAAATGGTTCTGGTGTTCCTGTGCAAGGTAAATATGATATATCATAAACATCGATATCAAATGAGATATAAATATCGCGATTAAGAGTGTTTGATTTTAACCACTGTAGTATCTTCCACAGGGAACTGTTGCAATCCCATGCGTCAAAGGTGGTAACACCGTTGTCTAACGCGAATTTGTTCTCCTCCCTATCCCCTTGCCTTATGCCGATTTGAACCAAATCGTTCCCTCTAAGATAACCTTCCTTAATCAGATGATAAAATGGAGTTGTATGACACATCGACATACCCTGGTAAATCGGTTTCATGTCACGATGAGCGTCAAAATGGATTAGTAGAGGATGGCTTTCAGAAAGCTCCTTATAAATGGAATACGTAATAGTATGTTCACCTCCTAGGATAACAGGTATTTTGTTTGAATCGATTATTATTCTCAGCACTGAAGACAACTTGCGGTCAAAATCTATCCAAAATTTATTAATTTCATGAATATCGCTTATCCTACCCTCCTTAGGTTTCACAAAATTTAAATCACCAATATCATAAATCAATGCCTTTTCATAAACCTCAACATTCTCCTCAAAAACAAGTGTTTCAATCTGCTTTGCTGAAGCAATTCGAATTGCTTCAGGTCCAAAAGACGCCGTTTTTCCAAAGGTAGTTGTAATGTCTATAGGGATTCCAATGATACATATTTTTGAGCCATTAAAAGTAATAGGAATAGGAATATCACAAAAAGCATATCCTGCTACGGTGCTCTCTGGAGGTATAAACAAGTTTTCTAAATAGGAGATTTTATCCATGATTATTCAAATACTACAAGAATTACTTTGAAGGGCATTTAAGTCCAAAATAATTCATCAAGGTTGGATTGTCTGGGTTTCCCAATTATAGATTTAAAATTCAAATTTAGTGATGACAAAATTTGATCAAAGGTAGATTCCATTGTATCAAGATATTTCTCTGTATCTATATCCATCTTATTCGCTAATTCAACTGGTTTTACTCCTTCGATAGTCCTTGTTTTAACATAGGAAATAATATCCCCAGTTTTGAGTTGTCGACCCAATTCGACAAGTTGTTTTGCGGCCTTTATATGTTGTGGGATTCCTTTTATGCTTTCAGTATTCTCATCTTTACCATCTAAAGAGATGGCGTAATGCTTTTTATTTTCTTGAAATTTGATCCCGTATTTTTCTGGAGATTTATTTATCATTACATTAAAGCTTAACTCTGATAAAGGAATATTTTTTCTCTCAAGGTCTTCTGCAAGGGAATGAACTATTTTTTTTATTCTAGTTTTAGCATTTGCAAAGTCTTTCTCTGTAAAGATATCCTTTAACACATCTAATATCTCGTAAAATGCGTTCCTAATAAACGGTGGGGTATGAGATTTTTTTCCAGTTAGCCCCTTGACATCGACGGTACCATCCTCAAGGACTCCCAAATAATTTTTCTTTAGATCACTAAATACCACATAACGATAACGCTTATCTATTTCCAGATCAACGCCTAGTTCGGATTTAGCCCAATTGGATATAATATTTAAGCTATCAGGACTAGGATTTTTTAAAAATAGCGAGTCGGTATCCCCATAAATTACCTTGATATGATTCTCGTCGCATTTATTTATCGTCCTAGTCGTAGTAGTTCTTCCGATGGCCGCAGTGGCCTCTGCAACGGGCAGGCAATAGAGAGGGAAGATCTCCGCTCCCATGACCCCATATGTGGCATTTAAAATTACCTTGATTGCTTGACTTACAACACCATAAAGTTGTTTGTCATCTTTACCAAGGCTGGCATCTTTAGATAGATGTTTATAGTAATTTACACGTAAATCACGCAACGTTCCGATTAGAATTGAAGTCATCCCTCTTTTCTTCCTACATATCCAATGGGTTGTTCCCTCGATATGATTGAGTGGATCATCTTTGCACTCCTTGTGAGGACAATTCACTGTTTCGTATGACAAATTGTGTACCTTAATTATGCTAGGATACAAACTTGCAAAATCAACCACAACTACGTTAAAGTGAATTCCAAGCTCAGGCTCGACAACCAATCCGCCTCGGTATTTTTTCTCTTTAATTATCGCAGTAGTTGATGAAGATCCTTTTTGAAGTAACTCGTCTCTTCTGGGTATAAGTATATTCTGTTGTCGATGTTCAAAGAACATTAATGAACGAATCCACTGATTCACTCCAAATCTTGTAATATCTTCAATAGACATTCTAGAAATTCTCGAAATAATTATTATTAGTTTCATAAGTAAGTTATCGTTAAATGCGCTCAATCTGAAAGTTAGATCAGCATCTTTAAGACAATATTCTGCAAGTTTTTCCAGCGAAAGATCGTTAATGCTTCCCTCAAATTCGATTTTTGTGTCCTCTAATAGTGCCTCACATATGGCTCTCAAAGTAAATTCAGAGTATTTATGGCTAAAGGCATAATTTTGAACGGACTTATTTTGAAATGTCCTAAAAAGATCAATATGAATTCCTGATTTAAGGGTGACTGGATCGGCTTGAATTCCTCTTTTCACAAATGATTCTCTTTTTACAAGAATAGGCACCAGGTCTTTGTCAACTGGCTTCCCATCTGCAGGATCAATCGCAGGATCCTGGGATCTTGCATACAGATAAGGCATATCGAAATCATCACCATTGTAAGTTAACACAACAGGATATTTCCTTAATACATCAAAAGCTAACAAGAGCATCTCTTTTTCTGACTTGCATAGCACTATGCTTGGGTCTAACTTAGTAGAGTCTATATCCTCATCCCTTTTGAGAACATAAACTTTTTTGAACCCATCAGATGCAGACAGGCCGATGGCCGTTATTAGCCGATCATGGTCCCGTGCAGTTGGCATCCTTCTCTCCTCTGAATCAACTTCAATATCTATAGCAATTCTCTTTAAGTCAGGTATAGGCTGATTCAGCAAACGTGACCATTTCAGCAAATACTTGTCATACCCATTGCTGTTGAAATTGTTCTGGAATTTATTGGATGTAAATAGATTGTCTAAATATTGATCTACCTTTTTTGGTATTGGGAACTCATAAAATACTAAATTGTTGCCGATTCTTTTATAAAAGGCTCCTGGAATTAGTCCTAAATCATAGAGATAACTTTCATGATACTTTATGTCTGCTTCCCAAGAAGTAACTTTCTCTCTAAAACTATTATCTGTACCCCCAATTGAAAGTGGGTCAGGTGCCAAAACTTTGAGTATTTCTATTTCTTCGTCTACAATATCGTCAAATTTTTTTACCTCTTGAATTTGGAATTTAGTAGGATCCCCATCTGCAATGCTCTTTGCTTCAGCTGTAAATTTTTTTTTGACAAAACAGTATGGCTGATGTTTTTTTGAATTTGTATCCTCCAAAAAGTACTCGCTCCAAAAATAAGTTTGTGAGTCAGAAGGATTATAAAATTTTAGAAAAACAGATTTTTTTTCCCCTACATAGAAGGAAGAAAGAAGTAAGGAGGGTACATCCTCAGGTAGTTTCTTTGAATAATATTCATCTTTCTTATCTAATGCCAAATTTACTTGCTGCATTATTGTTTATTTTATTCTACCTTTTAAAAATTAATTAGTTTAGTATCGATTCAGCATATCAAGTGTAATATCATAAAATTACGATGATTATCTAACTATGAATGATGTTTAGAATAAAAATTAGTGCTGTTGATATAATATTTTCAGGCATATCGAGAATACTAATTACTCCTCCGAGACGAATCCAAATTTTATAACTAATTTCTTACTCAGACTCGATTTTCAATATAATATGATCAGTTTGATGAATTTGGTAAATATTTTCAAGTTGTGCTAAATGAAGATTATCACAAACTCTTTACTTTTGACTCTAAATGAAATCATTCTTGCTTTTTATGGCTGGTAATGATGTGTGTGAGGCAACTCGTTTGAATGTAGTTTTGTCTATGGTTGGGTTAGGGCTGCATTGGAATGTGAAAATACTCTCAACATATTTGAAACCCTAAAGTTAATATTATCATTTAAATAAACACTTGTGAACGCATCCAAGACAAAAGGCGGCGTCGGTAATGAAGTTGGCTAGTGCCACAATGTGATT
>JAKDMR010000137.1 GCA_030452275.1 Candidatus Nitrosocosmicus sp.
AAGAGCAAAAGCAAGACTTTGCCGTAGTATCTTTAGACGAATCATTTTTCTTTTATGATTCTCTGGTTAGAAGGGTCTGGATTGATGCCAAGAAAAGACCTGTTGTAAGGATCGTAGGTTCACATGAACAGTCTTGTTTATTTGGAGCTATAAGTATGGATGGCAAACAGCTATTCAGACAGTACAATAAATTCAACACCGAAACTTTCCTTGACTTTCTAAAAACCATCCACTCAAAGTTTCCAAAATGCTATCTTTTCATGGACAAGGCTTCACCTCACTATGAATCAAGGAAGGTAAAGAATTACCTTGAAGAGAATAAGGATACTCTTGTCCCTGTCTACGTTCCTACAGCTTCCCCTGAGTTTATGATGTTAGAAGAGGTATGGAATATAGCCAAACAGGATTTGCTTGTGTTAAAACACTACTTATCGTTTGAAGATTTTAAAGAAAAGGTATCTCTGTACTTTAGAACCAAAAGATTTGGTCTTAACATGAGAAACTATTTGCTAAGGGTTGTTTAAAAACATATGTTAAATGGTATAATCTAAGATAAATAGACAGACTCAGGCGACAAGGCAGTTATCATCTAATTCATCTTTCGGAAAATTAAACACAGAGCGATTTAAGAAATAACAATATATCGCCCTATATACTACGTCAAGTAATTCATTCAATTCTCAAATGATAGTTTATGCCAATTTGAGTTATACCTAGTGAACACGATGAATTAGTAGATAATTGTAAATAATCAGAACAAGTATGAAAAAATACCCAATAACCGTCAGACAAACATCGTTTTTGACCCTCGTTTAAATCAAAAATGTTATTAGAAGGAAGATCTATGTTAAAAAATTCGGATCTAACTCTATTTTTTACTAAATCTTTAAATCTAAAACCATTAATACTTAAGTCAAGTAGATCGATTACATCCATCTTGATCTTGGCTGTATGTAACAGGTCGTCATCACTTTTCCCGTCCACATCCTGTATAGAGATCCAATTGATTATTGGCATAAAAAAAAATCGTTTATCTTTTAGAGTGTACTTGCGTGTAAGGATCCCTCCTGTACCTTCTATTGTTTGACATAAAAAAATTACAACACTATTCTCTTGAGAGATTGTCATAAATTCTCCTGTTTGGTCGCTCGCTGGATTATAAGGTTTTGGAATACCTGCTAGCCATTGCCACCATTTAACTGTCCAATCTGAGAATGGTATTCTAAAAGGCTTGGAATTTATTGGAAACACATGTAAACATTCTCCCATGTATATTCATACCATTCTTGAGATAAAAGCATTATTTTATGATGAATGGAATGTTAGAATATCAATAATAAATCACATAACGACCATCTTTTTCTCTACAAGGGCCATCAGTACCTATTTTTTCAATTCGTTAAGAACATCTAAGACGTATTGTTTGAGTTCAGATTCATCGACTGAATGAATGCCTGTATTTTTTTTATCCACCTTATCGACCTTTTTTAAGACGTCCTGTTCTATCCGAGATAGTATATCCGCAGAACTAATCTCATCTAGGAACCGAATATCAGATTCTTTTGTGATTTTTTTTATCGTGTTCCTTAATTCATTATTTTCTGAGATAGACCTGACAGAGAAGGTTATGCCAATTAGGTAAAAATAAGTTCCTAGGAAGAGAAATGCTACAGATACCAATCCGAATGGAGGGTATGGAAACATTGATACCATTGCAGCCTGATTTGTTGTAAACAGAATAAATAAACCTAAACTAGTGAGGATCAGATAATCATGCAAGTGAAACTGTTTCGGAATTCTTTTTGATAAAATAATAAAAATTATTCCAAAGAGCAAGCCTCCAATAGGCTTTGTAATAGTAAGGCCAAGAAAGTACAAATTTCTTTCAAAAAACGACAATGTTAATATATAATTTCGTAAGAATGAATTATACTCCAGTAAATATTGGAATACAAAGAATAGCATAGGCAGTAAAAGAATCAGGATGAAATGTACCCTTCCTTTCGTCAAAAAGTGAAAGAGCGACTTAAATGTTGTATACCATAGTAAGGCAAAAGAAATTACGGTGGTCACAAGTTGAGCATTGAACAAGAATTCTAGAAAAGAACCAGCAGGAATGTAAATATAGTTCTGGCCAACTGCAGTAGGATTTATCGGATTCCAATTAAAAGATACTAATTCAAAAAACAAGAAGGAAATTACAAAATTTGTTAACAGGGCGACTGTTGAAATCGCGTAAAGTATCAAATTATTATTTAATCGGTTCATGTTATACCAATGAATGAATTTTTTTACGACGAATCCAAGTAACAGAATGGAGAATAAGTAGGAAAGACCTATCGTAATTGAAGCTAAGATAGTATGATATTGAGAAAATAAAAGGATTTCAAATATGATTGATCCCACGATACCAGATAATGTAATCTGGACAACGATTACGAGTCGCCTAATCCAATTGTAAACACGATCCGGAGTCTTGAACAGATCGTTCTTAGATAAAGCGAAAATCATCAGAAATTGCAGCAAAAGATATGTTACCACAATGGCTAAATATAGATCTATTGCTCCAATAATGTCAAAACTTAACAATAAGAAATTAGAGTTACGGATTAAAACAAGATCGAGAATACAGATAGAAACTAAAGTGTAGATTATGAGAAGGAAAGAAGTCTTATTTAATAATAATTTTGATAATTTCCCAATCATGATCTCAACTACGGTTCTGAATATATAGCGAAACATTTAAAACTATTGATACAATAGGAAATTAATGCAGTCTAGTCCTATTAGATTGATAATAATAGTAATCTCACTTTACACTTTTGCGAATTATTCAATTTCTAATGACTCAGTTGCGTTTGCATCAACAGATATCGAGTTCACAAACGTTTGTATAGATATTACACAATGTGAAAAGTTAGCAGTTGATTGGTGGAAGTGGGCATATGGCTCTACAAATGAAAACAATCCAATATTAGATACGAAAGGTGTAAATTGTGCAAGCGGGCAAACAGGATCAACATGGTTTTTGGCTGGATTTTTTGAAACAAATTATCAAATTGTTAGAGATTGTACCATACCATCAGATAAGATCATTTTCTTTCCTATCATAAACTCAGAATGCAACTATCTAGATTTTCCTTCTCTTGAGACTGATCAAGAATTAATTGAATGTGCTAAACAAGCCCAGGACAAGGCAACTAATTTGGTGGCGACTTTAAATGGTACGGAATTACCACACGTGAGAGTGGTAACAGATATCTTTAACTTCACTATCCCAACTGATAGCCCAATATTCTTAAATACCAATCCAGGCACATATGAATCCGCGGGCAACGGAGCATTTGTTGGAATTGAAGGATTAAAACAAGGTAATTATAAACTAAAGTTTTCTGGTACGAGTTTACCACTCCCTGGGTCAGCAGATATAAACCCGTTTTCACAAGATATTACATATAACTTGCGTATAGAATGATAATACAACTATTTCAATCTAATAAAATTCCTATGTTACTCTTAAATTATAAATTAAATTAAATTATATGATGACTAAAAGTTTACAGAACCTCAATCTGATATTTTACTTCAAGTTCGAATTTCTTTGGTGAGGCATTGTACAACTGCGAAGTATTTTCAATTTCCAATTGATAATGCCCTTTTGAAGGAGGTTCAATGATACAAAATAATGACGAGTAAGCTCCCTTAATGTTTTTTCCATCCACGGATTCCCTCCAAACACCTGGCTCAAGTGAATAATCGTTTGCAGGTAAATCCTTTCGATCAAAACCTCCTTCTGGATCTCCTGATTCATTGGTAAGTTTCCAAGAATCTGATCCATTAGTTAATGTAACCGAAGTATGCGACCCATTGATAATATCAGATGCATCACGGTTCATTGTATCCTCATCTATTTTATCATTTTCCAAGTTATTGATAAAACTACTAGCGCCAAGTACAAATAATTTGTCCCCCACTTGGACGTCATTAATGTTTCTAACGATGCCTTTCATAACACACCCTTTATCACAGAGAAACAAATCGTCATCCCATATTCCAGGCAACAACAATATATTCTCCTTATTAGATTTATAATCATCCCTATTATCTGATTTCGCTAATTTTGTAAGGAAATCCGTCTTGAGCATTTTCACCAGCAAAGACTCATTGAGCTCTTCAGCATTCTTATCGTAAATATCAACGCCTTTGTGATATCTCTTAACATCTAGTCTCATGGATGCACCAATTCCCTCTTAATTATGCCTATTTTGTTTTGCTTCATCGTTACTAATTGTCAGTTTTCCCGTTAATATATCAAAAATTTCTTTGAGCTTATTATTCATAGCCTTCAGTGTGTAAAAGACTTATTTAAGGTTTTAATAAAGCCCAATATTCTGCAAAATCATAAATTTAAATAATTGCCTTCACTTTGCATGAAATAATCCGACATGTTTCGTAATTCACTTTTCTCTTCATTGTTTAAAGTCCTTAGCCAAAAAACTCTATATTTATTATCAAATTCTATGTTCTGTGTAAACGAAAGGATCGTCATGCGGTGAATTTCAGAATTAGGAAAAAAGTCCGAAATAATCAAGTATCGACGGTATGTCCATCCATTATTTGTTTAACCAGTGTGTCATCGACATGTTCAAAGGATTCGTAATAGCTGCCAATAGATTTGTTTTGAGAAAAAGATGCCTTCTTAAGCATTTCCATATGGGAAACCGATATCTCCTTATTTCTAGCGATTGATTCTGCTACTTCTAGAGATGCAACAGGAGTAGCAAAAATCAAACAACGCGGTCTTTGAGCTGCGATCCAAGTCAATGATACAAAGGCTGTGGCACCGCTAAATGTACCATCATCTACTAAGATGACTATTTTATTAGTAATTGATTTTGATTTATATTCAGAATATTTTTTTGATTTTTCAAATGCTTTATTAAGTAAATCAATTTTATGGAGCCCATTTAAACTCAAATTGTTTCCTTTCTTTAAGATAACATAGTAGGTATTTCCTATTTCATCTCTAATCAAATTCACAAGATTGGTTGGGTATTTAACATAAAGAATTGCTCCAATAGTATGCTCAATTTCATCCCTACTCAATATCCGTATTGGAGCAATAATGTCTAGGTCGCATTTTAATATTCTTGCGACTTCATTTGCGACTACTAGACCTCCATTCGCAATTCCTATTACTAAAAGTGAATCCTTTGTTAACGGATTCTTGTTACAAGAAATTTCATCACTTAATAATACTTCGAGGTTTCGCCCAAGTATTTGTCCAGCGGAGGCTCGATTCTTGAACAAAATACGATAAGATTTTATATCAAACCAATGGATTAATCCTTCATAAATATTCACAATAAGAATCTTCAAAAAATGCTTATAAGCATTTAAGATCTTTTGCTTAATACAACAAAACAGCTATATATTTCTGTCTATGTCAAACGATGCTCTGTTAACTTAAAGAAAATTCTATAGATAAATATGTCCTATCTCTTTTCGTTATGCATATTAAAAGAAATAGAACACCTTTAAGGTACATTGGCTATGGTTTGTACTTATACTTTCTAGGTTTATCTTATAGGAACACTTCGAAAGCGCTAGTTCGATTTGTCAAGAGAAGTCACGTTGCAGTCTGGAAATGGATTCAAAGATATAAACCCAAAGAAAATTGCTAGAAAGAGGAAAAGAATATCCGGATTTACAATCGATAAAACTCTTGTTAAGATCGGTTCGGTCTACATGTGGATTTGGGTAGCTATCGAGCTTAAAAGCAGGGAGATTTTCGTACCAAACATATCCAAAGAAAGAAACATGCTCATTACTGAGCGATTTATTTCAAGTTTAGTCAAGATTCATGGAAAGCATCCAATATCAACAGATGGTGGAACTTGGTATCCACAAGCCTGCAGGTTCTTAAACATCGATCTCCATATCCACTCCTCTCTGAAGAAAAGACTGATAGAGAGAACGATGCAGTACATCAAGGACAGAACAGAAAGGTTTGACAATTATTTTCCTTGCAGAATAAAGAATTGTAAACTAAAACACGTATAAAACTGGTTGAATCTATTTGCATATCAACACAACAAGAAAATATCGCATTAAGTTAACATCCATGAAAATCTTTGACCATAGCAGGCTATCCTATCATGTCATTTAACCCTAATTTTATTTACCAAACCAACATATTAAATGTTATCTTTTACAGTATAGAC
>JAKDMR010000708.1 GCA_030452275.1 Candidatus Nitrosocosmicus sp.
TTATATAGTCCAATACAACCTTAACTTTCGGTGTTTTTATTAATTTTGTGTTTAATTCTTTTCTGGGTTAATATTTTCATCTACTTATTTAGAGCATTATCTACAATTGTTGTCCTATACAATTTAAGAAGACGTTACAATCCATGTCTACGATGAAAGGAGAGGGACTCGAATCCATACCGTATAATCGCGGATTCATATAATAAATATTTTCAGAATCGATTTATTAGTAGGTGGTATAACATGATACCATTGTACCTACCATAAATTTCAGACCCGTAAAGTTAAGTGTATTTACTTTCAATTTTTCATAATCCCAAATTAAGTCTAAAGTGAACAGATCCAATGAGCAAGCAAATAAAAGAATAAAAATCTGAACAAGGAATTTTATGTATTAAATTGACCAGTACAGAGCATGCTTTGAGATTAAGACCTGGAGTCATAAATGATGCGAAGGAGGTTGGAAAAATAATTTTTGAGGCATTTTCAGGGATCGCAGATAAGCATGGCTTTCCTCGTGAGTTCCCCACTATTGATATTGGAATAAATACAGCCTCTTCTTTTCTATCTAACCCTGGATTCTATTCAGTAGTTGCCGAAGATACTGAGGGAGACGGTAACAAGGTTATAGGAAGCAACTTCTTAGATGAACGCTCAAATACCGTAACAGGAGTCGGTCCTTTAACTGTTGATCCAAAATCCCAGAACAAAGGTGTAGGAAAACAGTTAATGAGCAATGTAATGGAGAGAGCTAGAAGCAAAAACTATCCGGCAATACGTTTGCTCCAAGCCTCATATCATAACCGATCACTTGCGCTATATACCAGATTAGGGTTTGACGTTAGAGAACCAATCTCAACTTTGCAGGGAAAACCGATTCAAGAAGTTATTCCTGGAAGAACAGTACGGGTAGCAACTGATTCGGATTTGGAAACATGTAACGCAATCTGCAGAGTGATTCATGGCCATGATAGAAACGGTGAGATAAAAGACAGTATAAAGCAAGGAATTGCCAAGGTGGTCTTGCACGGGGAAAAAATTACAGGCTATACAAGTGGATTGACATATTTTAACCACTCTGTGGGTTTTACTAATGATGACCTTAAAGCTCTTATTGCTTCAGAAACAACAACAACTGATTGTTATGGAGGACCAGGTATCCTTATTCCAACTCGAAATGCAGAGTTATTCCGATGGTGTCTTGAAAACAAGCTAAGACTAGTCCATCAACTTACACTCATGACCATTGGGATGTATAACGAACCTGCTGGATACTACATGCCCTCTATTCTATATTAAAATCACTTATAATGGTAATATTCATAATTAGACCAGACGAAGTTTGGAACTCGAATCCATACCGTGTAATCGTGGAGTCATCCAATAAACTCTAATTTATAGGATGAGTTGGATTTGAACCGTTTCTCGCATTAATGGATTCATACATCAGATGACAGTAATTTACATTAACTATATCGTTTAATGTAGAGCTAGATTTATTGGACTATACCATTTAACACAAGTAAATAAACAAAGTTTATAGCTAGTGTGGTT
>JAKDMR010000709.1 GCA_030452275.1 Candidatus Nitrosocosmicus sp.
GTATTGTTAAATTATGTGTGAGCATAGATATTGCATCACTGATATTAAATTATACTTTAATTCCATTTGTTTCAGCTGTAGCATTATCTTTTCTGGCGTTAGAAATTTACAATCGGTTAAAAAACAAGAAGTTTAAGAAATACAATACTGAAACAAAAATCTCTCAGCTTGAAAGCCAAATTAAGGATCAAATTAATAAAACTAATCTCATTTCTGAACAATTTAGAGTCCTATATGACAGAACTAATAGCACCAACGAAAAATTAACCAATATCCAAGGTTTAATAAAAATATTAGATGAAAATATAATCTCTAACAACAACAAGATCAAGTCACAGAATTCTGTAATATCACCATTCCAAAACTACGTAAGCAATCCAAAAATTGAGACATCACTATCTAGTCACGACATAATATCACAAGACCCTATCAAGTCAATGGATCAGGAAGATGATCGTCAGAATAGTACAATAGAATACATTCTAAAAAAATTAGAGGATAAATCTCTAACTACTAGAGAGGTTCAAAGAGTGATCGGTAGGACTAGAGAACACACTTCCAGATTAATGAAAAAATTATTTGAAGAGAAATTGGTTGATAGAGATATGAGCACAAAGCCCTTCAGGTATGCCATCACAGTCGAAGGTCGTAAACTGTTGTCAAAGCATTCTGCTTCAAAAAGTCATTCTCAGCCTGATCTTCCGAATAATGTGAATCAATTAAACGACTTGGTTGAGGAGTAGTCGGTGTCGATGTCCCAACTGATGAAATAATATCTTTTTGAATTCTAATTAACTTATAAATCCATTCTTTACCTCTCTTGCTTCTTACCAATTTTTGCTTTTCAAAATATCTTGATAAATAAGTGGATATAAGACTAAGTTGTAACTGCTCACCGTATGATTCTTCATAGGATTCGGCCACGTTTGAAGATGTAAAAGAACTATAAGCGAAGTTGTTTTCGATCAAAGACCATATCTTTGATCCAATCGAGTTATTAGATGGATTGAGTCCCAAGTCATACTTTTGTAAACTGTTATTTTGTTCCATAGGAATTGATATATTGTTATCCAAATCATCCTTCGAGATGTTCAAGGATTCCACTAATTGAAGAACCTTTTGAATTTTGTCTTTTGATAGATTGCCTTCTAGAGATAAATTATATTTTCCACCTTCAGCATCCTCCAATTCAATTTTTATTCGCTTTTTTCCAGTGGACAATTTATCGTCTCTGTGAATTTGATAACATATGTTAACTTAACAATATAGAATAAAAATTGATAACTAAAAGATTAGTTTTTGTTAACTAAAATAAGCACATAATTATTGATGTTTATATTTCTTAAGTTAATTTGATCATCCATCTTAAAGGTTTTTCTAGTTCCAGTGGAAATAAAGGGGTTAATTCACGTTTATTATCGTTGTGAATGAATTTAGAATTCCTCCAGTGGAAATAAAGGGGTTAATTCACGTTTATTATCAAATGATTTTTAACTGTTAAGATTAATGTTAATTTGGTTTTATAACCACAGTCCCCTCTATTTCTTATGCAAT
>JAKDMR010000710.1 GCA_030452275.1 Candidatus Nitrosocosmicus sp.
GTCAGAGCCTCACTCTCATACGGAGTATGTTCACTTTGAACCTAGCCCAGTTATGATTAGCCTTGGCAGCATTAAAGATTTTCATGTAGTCAGAGCCCCGTATCTCCACAATAAATTTTTAAGTGATTAGGTGGCTTAAATAATATGAGAATAAAGACTTTTTGTTCTTTGACTATAATTCCAACATTGATACTTGTACTACTTTTATTGTCATCATTAGATAATTATTCAATACAAACCGACACATACGGTCAGCCTCTTAGCGACGCTCCGGTGAATCATTCCAATACAGATGCTATTTCAAGTAGTAACTCATTTGCGAACCCTGCTACGGCACAGAATAACACTTCTAAATATTAATTACAAGTATATCTAAATTTTATCTTCTTTTTGTTCCTCGATTGAGAAGGATGAACAAGGTGTTGAGTGAAGTAATATTTTTCATGTAGAATCCATTTCATCTCTCAATTTAACCTTGTTTTGATTCTTTAAAAGCGGTAAGGAGTGTAAATACCGATTTGAAGCTGAAATGCAATTCATTTCAAGGCGATCAACTACTTATATGTGACCCCAAAGATACTATTTTTAGACCTAGGGATTGAATATGGCAATGGTACTGAAGCTCTAGTGGATAGAATATTACGGTTGTTATCTAAATATTTTCAATAACAAATTATCGTAAAATAAATTCCGTTTAATGTAAAATAATCTCGATATAGGATACAGCAAGAATACATTTAATGAGTAATATTCGCATTAAGAAACCAATTAGATTTGCTTTCCTTTCTATCATTGTGGCGATTTCAATTTTGATCATCCCCAGTAATTTTTCATATGCTTATGTGGAATTTGACGTTAGTAGTAGTGGTAGCGATGGCTATAGTAGCGATGGCTATAGTAGCGAAGATTGATCTATTTCTAGTTCACAAAGTTCTTTGCAAGGCTCATATTGTTATGCACCACCTAATACTACTATCATAAATTCGTGTAATTCTGGAGACCTGTCTTCCAGTGAGAATCCCGGTCTTAATATGTATAACCAATAAAATTCATAGTCTTTTTTCAAGGCAACAGTATGTAAGGCCAAGGGTTGGTTAGGATAACTATTGACAAATGGTTTCTATAGAATGGTATGGATCACCAAAGATTTCTGTTGTTCACTTAGAGCCTATCCCAAAATTCGATAGGATTATAGCTCCTTTCCTATCTTGCTAAACTGTGGCCTGTGTTCAGAAGAGAAAAGAGGAGCTAAGGGGTGATAAAGACAATGATCACCATACTATCATCATAAGGATCCCAGACAAATTATGGGATGAGTTTAAGAAGATACTACCTAAAGAAAAACCGTCCAAGACTGTTGGTAGACCAATAATACCATATATAGAAAGGTCCTTGATGGAATCCTCTACGTTCTAAGAACAGGATGCCAGTGGAAAATGCTACCCAGAGAATATGGCTCAGGTTCTGTCTGTCATAGGAGATTTCAGGAGTGGAATAACCTTGTTATTTTCAAAAAGGCGTGGATCAAACTATTGAAAATCTATGACAAAGA
>JAKDMR010000138.1 GCA_030452275.1 Candidatus Nitrosocosmicus sp.
AAATTATTTATTAAAAATTGTTTTGACTTTTTTATTTGGAGAATTTACGCTTAAGAGGTGATAGTCAAACTCAGGAGAAGTTATAGTAGTTTTTTTTTATCAATTAATTTGGGCACCGGTATAATTGATTCAAATTTTGTACCGCTATTTGATAATTAATATCACCGAAAATGACTTTTGGGTATAAACGTAAGCATTATACCCCTTATCGCAATTGTAGTTACCGAATTTTATTTATTGTCCTGTGCTAGCTCTATGTATATTTTTGAAGGGTTAACGTATGGGATGGACTCCCTGATCTTGCTTTGTATATTGTCAATAACTGATTCGATTGTAACGGTACTTAAATTTTCAATCAAATATACTTCAATGGCTATCAAGACATCTTCAACTGCAAAATGCATCGTACGAATTGATTTTATTTTCTCTACTTCTGGGATATTTAATACAGCATCGTATATCTTTTTCAAATCTCGTTTGGACATCGCTTCACCAATAAGCATGCCCCGATTTTCTCTGGCCAAAAATAATGCAAAACCCATTAATACTATCCCAATCAAGAGGGAGCCGATTGCATCATATGCACTATTTCCAGTTACATCAGAAAGGGCCAATGCTACTACTGCAATTAATATTCCTAGAAGAGCAGCTGCATCTTCTACTAGTACTGTAATAATAACAGGATCTTTATTTTCTTTGAGCTCAGTAAACAAAACTGGTAAAGTTAATTTATCACCCCTATCTTCTATCGTTTTTCTAAAAATGCCAAAAGCTATTCTAATTGCATTTGCCTCAAATGCAAAAGCTATTGCTAAAATAACATAATTTATCAAAGTATTTTCTACTTTATGAGTATCATGTGCACTCAAAAAATAACTGATACCATGTTCTAAAGATAGCACTCCTGATACGCCAAAAATAAGTATGGCTACAACAAACGACCAAAAGAATTGTTCCTTACCAAACCCAAAAGGATACTTCTCATTTGCTTCTTTTTTGCTTGTCTTTACACCTATCAAAAGTAGAACCTGATTAAAAGTATCTGAGAATGAATGATATGTTTCAGCCCACATAGATGTACTGCCTGTAAATAACGCTGCAAAAAGCTTTGAGATGGCAATTGCTAAATTACCAAACAATGCAGCATAGATAGCCTTCTTTGATTCGCCTCCGCCCGACATAGCTTTATTTTCCCTTGGACTACTAATAAATTTGAATAAAATGCTTATGAATTTTTGAATGAATTTAGTTTTTAGAATCATTAACTAATATTCAGCCTTATGCATTAGTATAGCCACTTTAGGCATCTAAATATCTAAACCATGGTTGTCATTTGTTTGATGTATGGTGTTGATTCAAATATCGATCACTTCTTGATAAGGTAAATTCGAGAACAGGTTTAGCCAGTTTTTAATGACGAAATAGATCGTAAAGTATCCTTCTAAACAAAAAATAGTGGTCAAATCCTATTATTCTGATTATGACATTCTGTATTGCTTAATCTACAATCGTTTTCTTTATTCCGAAAAGTGAAGATGATGATGATTTATTTCTAGTAATCCACTGTCTTTATTCAAGTGAGCAGCATCGTATTGCACTTGAAAATATTGAAAGTCCCGGATGATTAGTAATCATAAGAAATATCGATTGGATATAGTGACCAGATTTGGATGGTAGTAGTCAGATTAGTATTAAATAGACCAGGTAATAAAGTCAGAACGTGCTGTACAAGTTTTGTTAATCCAAGAGTAGTATCACCGGAGTACAGTTACGATCCGAGGCAACCGCAGTTTAAGATCCCACAAGAAAAGTAGTGAAGGGTGGTTCACATATCTGCGCTCCTAATTATTCCTTGCGATATCGACCAGCGGCTCGACAACAACAGATGATCGATACAGGCATGATCCATATTGGGTTTAGGTGTATTATTAGGAACCCATGATTTTACATACAGTTGATTTTTCTATGATCATGATAAATTTCTAAATCATAATAACTTTGATAATGATTTGATCAATCACCAAACTGATCCGCCTAGAGACCTTTCGTTAAAACCTGCGGATTAAGACAAGTATAATAGGCATAAACTATACTTCGTTATTCTAATTGGTCAACTGGCCTCAAAAAATACTTTCCCATTAATCACAATTTCCATACTGCAATAAACAAACCGTGCGTAGTCTTTCGAATTGACTCGGTATGCGTTAATCGCTTAAAAATAAACACTTGTGGGGGTATAGAGAAGGAAAAGACAGGGTAACCGAATTTGTGGTTATTGTAATGCAGGATAAATTTCCTAATTCTATACTCCTTTACAGGAACTAATTTAGAAGCTTATTTGTTGTTATTTCGTTTTAGGCGTTCTAATTCGGGATTTTTAATAGTAAACTTATGCAATTATCTTTTATATATAGAGCCCCTAAAAGGATATTAATGTCATTCTGTCATCAATGTGGTTATGCTCTTAAATCAGATGGGGAGACTTCATGCCCCAGCTGTGGAATCGATCTAAAGCATAATAGTGATCAGAACAATTCAAATGAAACTGATTATACAATCTCCCCTGAATCTAATGAGAATACAAATTTTACTCCATATTCGGGTACAGGAAATTTCGATGATCAATTACTAAATTATACAATTATTGAAAACACAATTGTTTTTGATAGTACCGGAGATTCGTCGTTAAAAGTCTTAGACTTGTTCCAAAGATTATCTCAAAATTCTAATCTGTTGTACCAATTATTGTCCAATAACTTTCAACAGAATGAAGATAAGGCTCAAGAACTACGGGACGTTTCTAATGCTCTCGCCAAATCGTGTCAAAATATGTTAGATGAAGTAGAAAAAATCGAGGTCGAATGCAAAACAAGGATATTAGATATAAAAATAGGGAATTTACAAATTTCAAGACATGACTTAGAGTTAAAGAATCTAGTATTAATGGGTAACCAATTTTTCTATTTGGGCAAGTATAATTATGCATTTGAATGCTATGACAAGATTCTACAAATAGATGTACATGATTTTGAGGTGATGCTCAATAAAGCATTTACCTTGAATAAGTTAGAGAGGTACAGCGAAGCAATCGACTGGTATGATAAAGCGTTAGAGGTGGATCCTAAGCATATAATCGCTTTAAATAACAAGGGTCAAGTCCTTTATAAGATTGAAGAATATGACGAGGCTATAGAATGCTTTGACAAGGTGTTGCAAGTAGCTCCCAATAATGTAAACGCTTTAAATAACAAGGGTACTGTATTTTATAAGCTTGAAAAGTACAGTGAGGCTATAAGATACCTTGACAAGACCTTAAGAATATACCCTAACCATGTAAACGCTCTAAATAACAAGGGTTGGGTGTTCTATACACTCGGAAGATATAACGAGGCTATAGAGTGGTATGATGAAGCCTTAAAACTAGAGCCAAATGATCCGATTTCTTTAAACAACCAAGGTAAGACACGATACAGTCTCGGGAGATACATCGAGGCTATAGAGTGGTATGATAGGGCGTTGCAGGTGGATCCTAAACATGTAAACGCTTTAAATAACAAGGGTGCTGCCTTTGATAAATTAGGAAGATACATCGAGGCTATAGAGTGGTATGATAAGGCGCTGCAGGTGGATCCTAAACATGTAAACGCTTTAAATAACAAGGGAAGGACTCTGAATAGTCTCGGAAAGTACATCGAAGCTATAGAGTGGTATGATAGGGCGTTGCAGGTGGATCCTAACCATGTAAACGCTTTAAATAACAAGGGTGCAGCACTTGATGAATTGGGAAGATACATCGAAGCTATAGAGTGGTATGATAGGGCGTTAAAAATAAAGCCAAAAAATACAATGTCTCTAAACAATAAGGGGGCAGCATTCTACAGTCTCGGGAGATACGGTGAGGCTTTAGAGTGGTATGATAGGGCGTTAAAAATAGATCCTACTGATGCTGATTCTTTAAATAACAAGGGAAGGGCTCTACAAAGTCTTGCAAGATACGGTGAGGCTTTAGAGTGGTATGATAGGGCGTTAAAAATAGATCCTAAACATGTAAACGCTTTAAATAACAAGGGTTGGGTGTTCTATACACTCGGAAGGTACAGCAAGGCCATAGAATGTTTTGACAAGGCCTTAAAGTTAATACCGCATAATACAAACGTTCTAAATAATAAGGGGGTAGTACTTGACGAATTAAGTAGACACAGTGAGGCTATCGAGTACTTTGACCTGACGTTGCAGGTGGATCCTAAACATGTAAACGCTTTAAATAACAAGGGTGCAGCACTTGACGAATTAAGTAGACACAGTGAGGCTATCGAGTACTTTGACAAGGCCTTAAAAATACGACCTGAACATGTTAATGCCTTATTCAATAAAGGTGCATCTCTATTTAACCTAGGTAGATATGACGAGGCTTTAGAGTGGTATGATAAGGCGTTAAGAATTGATCCTAGACACGATCAGGCAAAAATTAACAAACGTTTAGCCCAAAAGAAATTAGGTAAAAGTAAAGGGGTCAACAAAATTTTTTCGACTTTAACAAATGAATAGAAAGATATGTATGCGGGTAACAAAAAAACTCACCTTAGATCCACAGAGTAGGAACTATATTAGTAATATGATTCAACAAAACGAAACCTCCTTTAAGAATGCTCCTACAAAGTGTAACTTTGTAGGATTAGCACTAGTTCAGTTGGTATATTAAACAAGTATTAGATAAAGCACAATCAAAATGATTCTGCAAAATCACATTTACTTTCTATGAACTACATGAATTTGATACGACTTTATGAAAGGGATTAAACCAGGTTTCTAGATGAGATTTTTGAAATCTCGCCTTTGGTAATGATTTTCAAAATTGTCAAGCTATTGTAAATCAGGTTGAAGTCCATGTCAACAAGGTATAAGATGGCTTTTGGAATAACCCAAAATAAAAGGCAAACGTTTCTGCTTCGACTATCCGTCAGTGGTATTTTGATGTCAAAGCCACCCATCCATCCACCCAACATCATAAACCCTTAAATAATTAGAAACGTTATTGTCTTTGTCATTTGCTACATTTTTTGACATACCTCTGAGTCTGCTTTATGCTTTCTTGTAGGTACAACCGTTTTCTATAAATTTTATTCCTGATCACGTTTTAACTAGGTAGTTAAATTACTTTCATCCACAAAGATTCGATATGCCTGGATGTTTGAAACTCGCAATGACATTCATTTCTTCAATATCCAATTGATAGGGCATTACCTGGATTCCGGATTTGTAGAACCTGAATTTACATGATACTAAATGTGTAGGTCGTTGTAAAAGTACGTACCCAATATCATTTATTTTATGTATTTATAAATCAGATTCCCTTTATTATGTTGGCTATACTTATCCAATCTAAGATAAGCCCTGTTTATTCCTGACCCGAAGTATTTAAAATAGGATCGTTGTTTTCAGAATTTGCTTGGCTTTACAATCAAAAAGCATAGTTTAGTAATTATCCAAATGCAGGGTTTTTATATATCACAATTTATCTCATATATTACCTATATTACTTATATTTGGTAAATATAACAATAAAATAGAATATAAAAAATAGAGATATTTTATTGGGAAATATTAAATTCACTTGAGCATAATCATCATCACCTTTACAAGGTACTAATACTAGATTTTTTAAATTCGTATTAGTGATTGTCTTGATCATATTGAGTCCGAAATAGTAATTCAGATAGGAAAGTAAGTATGAGTTTTCCTAGAACTCATTACAGATTCTTTATCTCATTTTGCCGATACACATTCAACTTTTTTGTCTGTTGATGAGTTACTAATCTGCTTTCACGAATAATCCCATTAACGAGGTCATTCAATAAATCATCACCCAGACTTTAACTACTTGCAAAATATGCACATATTCAATCTAATATGGAATAAAGTGGAAATCTTATATCATAGTGTGTCTAATTGTGAAAATTTTATGAAAATGTTAAATAGTTCAAATGATTGGATAAAGCATGATGGATAATTTCTCTGCTGCCCCTCTAATGAAAGGAATAGTAGAAGAAGTTGCAATCAGTGAGTTGAATTTACCTAATTACATAATTCATGAAAAGGATTCAGAAAGTGTAGATGAATTAGCCCTATCGATCTTACAATATGGATTGTTAAATCCAATCGCTCTTATTGACAATGTTTCAGCCAAGATTAAAGTAAGATAACACGAATTA
>JAKDMR010000711.1 GCA_030452275.1 Candidatus Nitrosocosmicus sp.
TGATGATGATGGCTAGAAAATGTGACTAGACACCGCTAATTACGCAAGAGGTCTAGTGAACATTTAGATAAATCATTAATATGTTCTATAATTAGATCGTATATGGAAGAAAGACAATTTCTCCATAGATTATGTGCTATTGCACTTCAAGTTGATATTTCCATAGGATTTGCAGGTATAGTTGATTCAGATGGTAAGTTGTTAGTAGGAAAGTCAAGAGATATGCGTTGCAATTTTCCTAACCATAAAAGATGTAAAATTACTGCTTCTGTAAGAAGATCTAACGATCATCCGAGACCAATTTTTAAAGACAAATCGTTATCAACAAATAATATAAAAAAAATAATGTCACTGCAATCCAGTCTGATTGATAATCCTACATTCTTTAGGCTAATTCACCTAAACGACAATGTTTTTCTCGCATACATTACAATAAACGAAATGAATGATAGGTTCCTTTATATTTATTTTAGAACTAACTTCTATTTGGAGAATGTCTTGCTAAAACTTGATTCTGAATTTATATGATGATGTTACTCACAATTAGTGACTTCAAGATCTCGTATTAATGGTAATATTCAAATAATATGCTTTGCAATTGTTCGATACTGAATATTTATCGATTCACAAAAAAGGGTAGAATGTTAATATCATCTTCTAAACAATAGTGTATTTCATTTGTTGTATACAACGACCATATCTGTTCTCTTTTCTAAGAAGTTCAAGAATTTTTCCTGCCCTATTATTGGTACTCCTTAGATGATCAAATACTAGGGTGCACGATATTTTTTCCAGAATTTTTACTATCGAATTGTATACTCTTTATATCATCCCTCACCTCTGATCTTTTGTTTAATTGCTCCATAGTAGATTTAGAATCACTTCTGATGACAATTACTTTTCTTTTCCCTTTTTTCTTTAGTTTCGTTCTGAATGCTTTGAGGTTATCTGAAATTGCAAAATATGCTGCCAACATTTCCATTCTCTGCACACCATATCTTTCATTTTTTTATATGGTTTTAAAGTTCTTACTTTGCTTTTGTCTTGAAAATGATTATGCCAGGAAATATATCCAGATGGTGATCCGTCTACATCAATTGCGATTTGTATGTTGCGCAATCTATTTTATCATAAACTATGTCAAAAATATAACCATTACCTATATAGTTACCATAAAAGTATTATCTTTATTTGATCCTTCTATAAATTCCAATTAGTGTATCAATAAATTCCCCCAATCAAAATATGCTGCATTTGACACAAATAATTTAGTCAATGGACATTCTTGTAAACCATAACCATTAAAAGCTTCAACCCTATATGATTATTGAGTGTACTTGCATATGGAAAAAGGTAATTCGTGATACAATATCTTGACTAAAAATGAATTACAATCTTCTATATAGATTCATTTCTGCATATATTAGTAGATACTGTTTTCTGAAGATAAATTAATTATGCTTATGGTGCTATAGCCTTGTATCTCGAATTCAAAAAAGTATTACATATTTATCTTGAGGTCGATAATTATACCACATTAATCTATT
>JAKDMR010000712.1 GCA_030452275.1 Candidatus Nitrosocosmicus sp.
TATTACTAGTGGAGATTCATGACTGAAATTCATTAGTAGTTTTCTATAATGATTCTACCTTCTTTGTTTTTGTCAAAAACCTCTTCTATGGCCATCCTTGATTCCTCAAGAGAATATCTTTTCCAAATTTTGGTTCTAATGTTTTGGCCTTTTGTCATTTCTATAAGGTTTAGTAAACCTTCAACAGATCCTCCAGTAGTACCTTTAATTGTAATTTGTTTATTATACAATAGTCTGCCATCTATGAATAAGTTACCACCAGTGAGTACACCAAATGTAATTATTTTTCCTAGTTTTCCAACTATCTCCATTCCTTTTGCCCAGGTCTTTTCTCCAAGTGAATTTACGACTACGTCAGCCATGGTTCCATTTGTAATCTCAGATATTTTTTCTCTAAGGTTTTCATCAATTGGTAAAACATAGTCAGCACCATATTCCTTAATCCATGGTTTCGTGGAAAGTGATATTGTTATCGCATCAATAATTTTGCCAAATTGAGTGCAAAAAAGGCCTGTATTGCTAGAACCACCAAATATTGCAAGATTATCTTTTGATTTGAGTGTTGATTCTTGAATTGCATTGTAGGCTGTTAAGCCGGCTATAGGTAAACCAGAGGCAAGTTCCCAATCTAGTTCGTCGGGAATTTTTATGATATTTTTTTGAGGAACTATTATATATTCTGCAAATCCGCCGTTTCTTGAAATTCCCATCATTCCGCCATTTTCACAAAGCATTTGATGATTATTTATACAATATTTACAAATTCCGTCAAATACTCTGTTATATATTATAACTCGGTCGCCTTCTTTAATTGTATTATTTACTCTCTCGCCTTTGTTTTTTACCGTCCCAGATATTTCAGAGCCGGCTATATGAGGATATGGATTTATCTTCATTGCTGGGCCGTTTACTCCGTGTTTTCCGGTTATAGTATAATAATCAATGGGATTGACACTAGTACACTTGGTTTCTACTAGGACTTCATCTTCTCTTATAGCTGGTAATTGGTAATCACCAAAGATCAAATTTTCGATGCCTGGTTTATTAAAGAAAAGGGCTTTCATATTTTATTTCAGTGATATTTTATGTATAATATTTTTTTTGATTTCTTATTGTTAATATTTAGTAAGTAATCATCCTTTAGATTGCATCAAAATTTAGAAATGCAATGAATAGTAAATTTTGTTGATGAACGCTTATCTTATTTTTATGCTAATATTTGTTATTGGGTTTTCCGTAGTTCAAGTTCCTTATGGATATTCGCTTAATAGCAATAATAGTAGTTCTACATATTACGAAAAAAACTGTAGAAACGATACCTGTGTTGTAACTACTTGTAACAATGGTCAATCCTGTCATACAGCTTTATCCGAAAATTCTACGAGTAATAATACTCAATCTCAGTTGACAGATAAAGGAAGCTTTGAAACAAAGAAACTGGAATTCAAGAATTTTTGGGAAAAATTCATGAATTTCAATAAGTAAGAAAAAAAAGAAAAATAAACTACATTTTTTATTCTTATTTATAGAGTTAGAGCTAGTTAAA
>JAKDMR010000713.1 GCA_030452275.1 Candidatus Nitrosocosmicus sp.
TCAGATGAACCTTATTCCTTGCTAAGTATTAGAACTAAATACGTAAATGCAGGAAATATGGTTTGAGGTTCACTAAAGGGAAAAGTCTTCATTATTATACATATTTGTTGTATTTATTCCGGTTGCTATTGTTTTGCGATTAAATGATGCGGATATTATAATCCAATTTATTGTTTCTGCGATAGCATTAATTCGACTCAAATCCTCTCATTGTATTACGGGATAACAATTGGTTCTATATTAATGGTAACCCTTGGAAATTCAACTGATATTATTGTTGGAATAGTGTCTATTTACGAGGGTCTTTTTGATCTTGTCAAAGGGACAATGATTGGAGGCATACTTGCTAACATCCTGCTCATTCCTGGTTTAAGCAGTGCGATAAGTGCTTTCAGGTTTAGAGAACAGCGATTTGATAGGGAAGGAGTGAGTTTACACTCGACTTATTATTATTGTCTATGGTAGGACTAACCCTGCCAACTGTCATCTCGGTTTCTTACTTGTTGCAAACTAATAATGACAACCCATTGAATTTGCAGCTGGCTAGTGATGTAGTGGCTATTTTGCTTCTTGGAATTTATATCACTAGCATCGCATTTACTTTAAAATTACAAAAACCGGTCCTATCTCCTACTAGTAAAGAAGAAAAAGATAGTGAGGAAAATAAAGAGCAAAGATAGAGTAAAAAAAGTCCTTATTGTACCTGTTCCTTGCTGTAGCAGGGATAGGAATTGTTAGTGGAATAATGGTGGATTGTGTGGAAATTGTGGGGCAAAAATTGGGATCATATGAATTATTCATAGGTGCAGCAATAGTGGGTATAGTGGGAATGCCGCTGAACATTCAAGCGCTATCGCTTTCGCACTAAAGGGAAAAATGAATCTACCCTTAAATATAGGAATTGGTTCGGGAACTCAACTTGCCTTGTTTGTAGTACCTCTTTTGGTATATTTGGAATTATATTGGATCACAACCTTACTTTAGATTTTACTTTATTTGAGCTTATTAGTATATTATTAGGATTATTGATAACAGGTACATATCTCGTGAGAGTCATTAATTGGTTGGAAGGAGTTACGGTAACTGCTGTTTATGTTATTATTGCTCTATGATTCTTCTTCCTGCCTATCTAGGTTAGGCTTTGGCTTTGCATGCATTACGATATACGATGGTATAAACAGAATTTTGTGTAAAAAAGTAGATTGATACATCTTGCGATTTATTTACTTTTTATTCATACATTCCACTACAATCTGTCCTGCATCTTTTGTATGAAGATTTTCTAGTCTTTGTATATTAAAAGAAACAGAACAAATACTCCCTTGAGAATAATTGAAATTATTTGAACCCTTTTTAATTCTTCTAAAAAGAGAAAAAATGCAAGATATCAGGAATTAAGCCAATTGTTTGATTGTTCTCCATTATAAAGGAACATTAATCTTTTTCACACTGAATTGGATTTTGCAAATCTACTTCTAAAATAATCAGAACACTATTTATTTAAGGGCTAATTAATGTATGAACATTCACATGATATGAATATA
>JAKDMR010000714.1 GCA_030452275.1 Candidatus Nitrosocosmicus sp.
TCAATTATTTTGTAATAATAAATCAATTATAGATTCCATAGACGAGTTAATTCTTTCTGCTTTGAGTAAGGATGCCAAACAGGATTTGAATGAAATTTGGGACTTTTTAAGAAATTATGGATATAATTTAAGTTTGGAGGAAATAGATTCCCGCATAAAAACACTCGAGGATGAAAAAATAATTTCAAGATATACAATTTCTATTGACACCAAAAAAGTACGACATAGAATAGTTAGGGTAGTTTTAGTAACTTTTAGGCCCTCACAGCACTTGAGAAGTCGAATAGAAGGATTAAAGAAGTACCTCCAGGATGCCCCGTTTGTCTTATTTTCAGGAAAAACAAGAGGTGGATATGACTGGATCACAATTCAAGTATTTTCATCGCCCGAGGTTGCTGACGAGGAGAGCGATATTTATAGAAACTTGTTTGGAGATATAATCCAAACTTACGAAGTATACGATTTTTCACCTCTAAAGGAACCTACATTTGATGCATTTACCTATATGGATAAAGAATATAAAAAATTCTTGAATGAATGGATGCCTCCATTTCTTGGAAGATAGTAGAAGATGGAAGATTCAAATAATAAAGTCAGATTATTTTAGATATTTTGCAGTTTTAGTTATTTTTAAGTTTTTAAATCTAATTGTATCATCGATTAACGAGTGAATTTTAAGACGCAATTCCATTAAAAAGCTTATGATATCGGTACTTTGACCTGGTTCAAAATTTAGCTGAACTTCCTCTATTATGCTATCTAGTCTAGCAAGAGTAATTTTTAATGCAAGGGAAGTTTTCTTTGTTACTTTAAGCGTTTTTATACTCTTAAAATTAATATTTTCGTTTGCAATTAATTCCAAGTCGTCACCTGAGATACCTTCCTTGGAAAATACAGTCTTTACTTCTCTAATTTGTCGAATGGTCAATTCATTTTCTATAATATGATCTGTAAAATGAATAACATTATTTGGTGAAACGGTAGTTAATTCCAAGGCTTGACTTACACTCAATTTGTTTAGCATTATTTTTTCTTTAACATCCTGTGGAAGTTTTAAAAGCTGAATCCTGTGCGATACATATTCCTCACTTTTACCTATTTTTTTAGCCAATTCAGTAACACCTCCCCAACCCAAGTCCTGGACATATTTTCTAAACGCCTCTGCTTCCTCAAGCGCGCTCATCGATTTTCTCTGAATGTTTTCCGTTAATTGAATTTCAAATGCTTGTTTGTCATTCATTTCCCTTATTTTGCATGGAATATGACGCCACCTAAGGGACTTGCACGCATAAAAACGTCTATGGCCAGCAACTATTTCAAAGTTATTTTGATATGGTCGTATCAAAATGGGCTGCAGTAACCCATGCTCCTTGATACTCGAAATGAGTGATTCTACTTCTTGATAATCATTAAATTTATCTCTAATTGAAAACTGTGATGGCCGAATCATTTTTATTTCTATATGTTCCACTATACTAGTATCGAAGGCATGCATAAATTAAATAAATTAATCTAATACTTATACGTTTTTATTTCTTG
>JAKDMR010000715.1 GCA_030452275.1 Candidatus Nitrosocosmicus sp.
TAATAGTATTTAAATCAATAGGCTTTAGAAATATACATGGGTCAGTAAATAAACGCAGCTCAACCAGTCCATTTAAAAATAGAATGGACACAAGATGGTATTAATGACGCATATCCGTCATAGACAGGGTCACCATCATTAGCAAACAATTTGCAAATTGTTTACCTATACATAAGTTCAATCACGAAGGTGTGAGTTTTGAGGGTTCATCCTTTAATTTGGCTTTTTTTGAAGCTATCAAGTTTCTCAGTTTATGAATCCCAAATCCTGTTTTTGATGAAATGGCAATCTTGTCGATTGAATCGTCCATGTATTTCATTATTTCTTGTATTTGATCTGATTTGGTAGTCTCAACTTTGGTTAACACTATGTATAATTTTGACTTGTCTATTTTGAGTTCTTCGAGAACCTTCCAACAACTAGAATACTTTTTGCCTATATCCTCTAAATTCTCTGAACAATCAATCAAAAAGAAGATCAAATTGGCTTCAAGTGATTCTTCTAATGTAGATTTGAAAGCGTCTATCATGTAATGTGGAAGTCTGCTGATAAAACCTACTGTATCCACAAGCAAGACATCTACATCACCCTTACTGTCAATATTACTAGAATTGTCAAGTGATCTTGTGGTCGTTGAAAGTGTTGTGAACAAATTAGCAGAAGTTTCTTTATTTTCCTTAGTAAGTAGATTGAAAAGAGTCGTTTTTCCTGAACTTGTATATCCTACAAGGGAAACGATGAACATTCCTTTTCGCAGTCTTTGTTTGCGATACTCGTGACGCTTGAGATTTGCATCTCTTAATTTTTCTTTGACGAATCCCATCTGTCTTTTTAAGTCACGAAATTGAACATCTACGATGTATTCGCCCATTCCTCCTTTTCCTACCCTCTCGTTACTTTTACTCATGAGTTTTGCGTTTTCTCTTACACGAGGCATCTTATATTGAATCTCTGCTAATTGAATCTGCAGTTTGGATTCATTCGTTGTAGCCCGAGAATAGAAAATATCAAGAATCAATCTCTCTCTATCAATTATTGGAATTTTTATAAGTTCTTCTAAATTAAATATTTGTTTTGCGCCTAAATGTTCATCAACAATTATTTTTTCTATATTATCTGCGTGTGAAACAAATTGCTTTATCTCTTCAGCTTTGCCGAACCCCATACCATATTTAGCGCGGTTTAAGTACTTTTGAGTAAAAACCCTTACTACTCTATAATCTGGGATGGATTCAACTAAACTTTTGGCCTCTTCTACTGCAAAATCCTCAGGATAAGTAACTAGAACTATGTTTGCTTGATGCAAATTAATGACTTTTCCATATGATTACACGATTCATATTTGTGATACAGGTCTATTGGATAAATATATTGTGAAAGTCTAATAGGATATCTTTTACATTATTGAGCAAATCAGAACAAAATGAGGATTTATTGTTACCTTCTATTGGTCAGCAAGATTCAGGGCGGATTATTATATTTTATCAAGATCTTGATTATAATTTAGTACGATCTAGTTCAAAATAGAAAAGGGTT
>JAKDMR010000139.1 GCA_030452275.1 Candidatus Nitrosocosmicus sp.
GGCTCAAGCTAGTTGACTTTTATGAATCAGCTTTAGGACGGGTAATCTACTCAAAAAGAAGCACTTCTATAGAACCGCTGATAGAACACATAAAATCAGTCTTTAGGATAGACCCAGTACCGGTAAGAGGATTTGATAAGGTGTGTAGTATCGTACTGTTATCCGTATTGCTTTACCAGATACTTGTTTATTACAACTGCAAGATGCAACAAGATAATCCACGAAGAGCAATCAAATACATGATAGGCTGTTAATATAATTCAGTTTCTAATTGTAATAGGATAAAATTATCAAAATGAATTATGACCCAGCCTCAGGTAAATAAGGATATGGTAAGATACAAGATCTTGAGTAATCAATCGATTTTTCTGCGCACTATGGAATTATAATATTTGGAATGAAATAGTAAAAAAAATGTGCTTAGGAATAATTGCTACCATACAATGAACTGTTTGAAATCAAGTTGTCGTCACATCATGTTAGAGTTCCTGTTCTAGTTTTTTAAATCCTTTTGACGTAACTATTCCCGACTCAACCACCGGTTTTTCTCCGATTGCTTTTTCTATAGCTTCATTTGACAATTTCAATGCCCGTTCAATATTCATATTTGTATCATAACCTTTTTGAATCACGTCTAGTGCCACATAGGAGGAGTTGCCTATTGCAAATCCACCTCCTTTCAAATAAGTTCCACTGGGGTCAACTCGGTACAAATGTATTCCATTTTCATCTACTCCAGCAACGATTATTGAAGCCGCTTGAGGTCTTACAGCATAAATTGTGTAATTATGTAAATAAGTACTTAGATGTTTGGTGATGGATCGTATATCAATAGAGCTATCATATGAAATGCGATGTTTCTGAGCTTGTAACCTTATTTCTTCTATTAGATGTTCTATATCTGCAATATAGCCTGCTCCAGTCGCTCCGATGTGCTTATCAATTACAAATATTTTTTCATTAGGATCTACCAATGGTAAAGTGGGTTTGATATGACTTGAAATGAGGGCGAATTCTGGAGTCTTTAATCCAATAGTTGTAGAACCCTTATTTACCGCCTCTAAAGCATTATCTACTAATACCAGGCGACCACCTTGTCCATAGTAGTATGGATATCTACTGTTATTCCCAAAACTATAAGGAGAACCTACAGAATTATTATCTTCAGACATTTTGTGTTATCTTCCTATCCCTTATATTACGACCTGTTCGTCTGTTACCAATTTGGGTATGACTAAAACATCTATCCCATTACCAGAGCCGGGGTCCCGCTCCATAGCGGCTGCAACGGCTTTTTTAGCAATTTCCTTTGCTTCGTCGTTTGTGATATCAAAATGGTAAAGGCTTTCAAGCACTCCATAAGCTATGGGGGCTCCCGAACCTGATGCAGCATAATCTTCATTTGTAATTGCACCACTCATATCTGCAACATTTACATGTGATCCGCTTGCGTCTACGCCTGCTACTAGTAACTCGACATAATAAGGTTGATAATTCTTTAACCCTGAGTAGGCGAGATTTGCGATTAGTCTTGAAGATTCTTTTACACTCAATGGAAATCCCCTTCGTAGTTCTATTAATTTTCTCTCAGCTGCAGTAACTTTGATTAAATGTTCTGCATCTGATAGCTGTCCTGCAATAGCAATTGCAAGCGTATCATCTATTTTGGAAATCTTTTGTACTATCTTGGATCCTATAAAAAAACCCTTACTGGCTCGTTTATCGGATGCAAGTACTACTCCCTCGGTTGTTTTAATTCCTATTATAGTAGTCATTTTGTTATAGTAATATAGAGTATGGTCGAATTTATTGACCAAGTTCGGTTCAAATTAGTCACAATTTGACTTCAATTGTTATCAAGACTTGCTGGCAAGAACTGTAAGATTGAATTTATTGTTTATCTTATATAGAAATCTAAAAGGGATCAATATAGATTATCAACAAATGTTTTTTCAAGTCACTGATCATGATTTAGTAATTTATACGTCATACTCGCTTGCCAATCAAACAAACAATATCTCCTCATGATGGACTAAGCAACTCAATGCGGTTAAAGTTATTAAATTAATTACCAAAATACTGCTGCTACGGCATCTAATGAAAACCATTAAATGATAAATATTTCACAACAGGAAAAAAAATTAGGAGTGAATAGGACGATGGGCAGAATATTTAACACATTCTACCTGGTTTGCAATTACTGGGATCAAAGATATGATGTTTTTCGGTCCAGCTCGGATGATGACTGTGATGATCTGCATGATGAGGATGAGTATGGGTCACGGTATGGGCATGACCCTTGTGAGTAAAGACGTGAGTGTGTTCATCTAAATATTGACCATTGTTATCTGTTGAAATTTTACCGAGAATATCAGAAAGTTCCCCTATTATTGCAGTTAGTTGAGCGGTTGCAACTGTTGAATTATCACTTGATACAGTATTTTGTGCTTGGGTTAAATTTGCGATCAATTGAGCAAGTACCTGGCTATTTTCTTGATTATTAGTTTGGGCAGAAACTTCATTGTTTAATGTCCACCCTCCAAAAGTTATGCCAAATGTTACAAAAAGCACGGATATGATTGCTGATTTCAGGAAGATAATGTTCTTCATTTCAAATTAAATACTATGTAGGTTATATTTAAAGAAAATTACGATTATTGTACCAAATACATATAGGTATACAAATAATTCAAATGGTCTGACACTTTTGTATAAAACGTCGTTTCGACAATGCCAGAGTTGATGGTAATAGAATATTAAACTAAGATATTCTGGTTCCTGCATCGATACCCATCTAAATTATATTTTAAAAATGGTGGAATGTTATAAACATTGTTATTTAGGATCGTTTAATGAATAATATTCTTGTAGTTGCAGTTATAGGCGTATGGGCTGCATCAATCTTATTAATAGGAGCAAGCACACCAGTATTCGCCCAAGAAAACATGACAATGAATACTTCTTCATCCTCACCGGTTGAAAATACAACAGAATTAACAGATACAGATATGGGAATGGACGGTAATACCATGATGGACAATAGCACAACAGACAATAGCACAACAGACAATAAATAGCAAATCAAAAGTAAAATCCATCCATATACAACCAAATTTTCTTTTTTTATATCAGATAGTCTATGTCCATAGATACCGGATTTTGAAAGTTGTTCATGTCTAAATCTTTATAATCTATTGTTTAACGCCTCTGTTAACGATACATTCTAGGGCCTATGAATCCGGAGAATTATACTGATCGGCATTGAATAGTTCAAACATTCTAAGATTATATTTTTCAGCAATTAGCATTAAGATTAATAATGTTGAAATTGTATTATAGAATCTAAACCGATATACTCAATTGTTATACATCATATGTCGGTTTAGAGCTCTAAGGCCTTTTAAACTTAGATTGGTATATACTAGTTACTAGTTAACAATGAATTAACATCGCCCATTTAGATGTTTGAACATTTTTTAGAAGAATCAAAGTGTGTCTCTAGAGACACAAATCTATCTATAATTAACCAAATATGTTCTATGTATGGTACAATATCTTTATAAAGAGTTGATGAAATTTTATACTCAGAATAACATATTGTAATTGAATAATGCAACTATTTGCTTTTTATATAGATTGCATTTTGCTGAATCTTTAAACGGTTTTGACATTGCAATCCCCCTTGTCGATTTGCTATCGCTAGAGGAACAAGAAAAGGACATCAGAAGCCAACAGATAATGTGAAAAATCCGGGTCCTGTTCCATCCGGGTCTACCACAAGTCTGTTATTAAACAGGTTGGTCCCCAAGACTGAATAGACAAAAATCAATGATCGTGAGGAGAAGGATTTACCGATAGACTAATTTGGCCCCAGACACGGGACTGCCCCTGCACCAAACCCTCCTGCGGCGTCTCCTGTTCTCTCAGATTAGAGTATCCCATAGTAGCAAGAACGGTCGGCCAGATCTGGGTGATTCTGGAATCATAAGAAACTCCAAAGCAAAGCAAATGTATTGTTAATAAGTAGATCAAAGGCTTCCAAAGAAGTGAAGCATCAATTGTGGTAAGATATATCAAAGAATAATCCACGAGTTGACCCATTAATACTACTTACTCAAATCCAACATCATGGTTCTCGAACCCCTAATCCAGGATTACAATTACAACATGGATTAATAATACTCAGGAGGAAAAATGGGAAAGCTTGAATTACCAACTAAACTTCATCTAGTGTATATCTAATCTTATCTATAGCATCTTTAACCATTGATTTCAATCCTATTTTGCATCGCATAATCATGAAGTCAAGGATTCCGTGAAAAATGTAAATTTTTTCAAAAACATAAATTTTATTTTTTTCTATGATTTGAAAATATAAAATAAGATATCAAGATTCTTCGCAATCTAATTGGTGTTTATTGACATTTAGTGAGAAATTACAAATTATACTTATGGAAACAGGCAAATTCGAAACCATAATCGGACATTATTAAATCGCTCTTTTATTATAATGTGTCATAGTTTTCTGTAATGTGGGTAGCCATTAAAATATATCCGGCCTGATTTATCAATTGACGGGAGGAGAAAATCAGGTGTATCACAAAAACCCGAAAACCCAAAAATGAAATTTATTTCGTGTCTAACTATTCACCATATATAACAGCAAACTCTATAGAATATAGAAAAATATGTGGTAAATCCTTTTTAGTAGAAAGATGAGTCCTCACTTTTATACGATGTTAATCATGTAAATTTAATGAACAATACTAAGAAAACAACTGTTACCATGGTCATTGCGATAGCATCATTGTTTGCTGCATCGGGCATAATAAGTAGTTCTGTATTTGCTCAATCTAACGGCGAAGATGATGAAACAGGAAAAAATAATTATGAAGAATTTGTTAATTGTCTGGCTCTATCAGAAGGCGAAAAAGGATATGCATCTGAAAGCGAAATAAGGGACTGTTTTAGACCAATTTATGATCCAGAAGCAGATACTAGCATAGCAGCCAATGAGAATGTTGACGAAAGTGACAGTAGTGCCTCAAACTCTAATAGCGATTCAAGTAATTAGTACAGCGTTGAATGCCGAGGTACGAATATACGCCTTATAACGTATCGATAAACCACAAACAAGATAAAGAATATGTTCCCAGACCATTCACTCAGGTAGTGAGTGAATGGTATGATAATTTTATTCGACTCATCATAAAAATCAGAAAAGAAATTAATTCTTTCTTATCGTACTCATTGATCATGATAACAGTATGTTACCGTTAAAGAAATAATAGCATCACGAGCTTATGATCGATTTTAAGATTAATCATATTATTTTTTGCTTTTATAGTATTAAATATAGAATTTTTTAGGGTTGAGAAAGGAAAAAATGAACAACTATAATAGCCCGCTTGAAGAATAGTTACAGCAGGTTATTTATTAATGATATTTAGAATATTACCATCGGGATCTTTAAACCATACAACTTTCATGTCGCCATCAAAATGAATATCATCTTTTAAGGTTGTATTAGGCATGTCATAATGTTCAAACAGTACACCTTTGGATTTAAGGTCCTTTACCAAGTCCTCCATATCCTCGCCCACCACCCAAGTCGCACTAGTAGCTTTATTAGTACCAGCGTATTGTGAGTGATATACTATAATGGCAGAGTTACCACATCTATATACTACTACTTCTTCTCCAACAGAGTCTATCTTCTCCAGTCCCAAAATATTCTCATAGAATTTTCTGGAAATTTCCAGATTTTTAACAGCTATATTTGCTAATGCATTTTTATCACTCAACATAATAAATCCCCCCTTGTGAATTAGACAAGTCGATAGTTCCACAGAAATACAGGCTCAAAAAAAAGTCAAGTAGTAATTGTTGTTTTTGATCATGGATCAATTGTTTCATAGGTGAGTATGCTCTATGTGTTATAAAAATGGGTATGGGCGTGAAAGTATAGTTAGTTATTTTGGTAAGGATTGCGTGAGATATCTAATGGGACTATGTTTTCAATTTTCCTCATCTTCCTCATCTGGCTCGTCATCCAGCGAATCTTCTGATGTAGGTGAAGATGTATTTGGTTCGTTCACAACTACTTCGCCAACCATAGTGGGATGATATATGCAATAATAATT
>JAKDMR010000140.1 GCA_030452275.1 Candidatus Nitrosocosmicus sp.
TGTACCATACTATGGTTCCAATTCAGTCTTGCCGGAAATAAAAAAAAGTATTTTGTCTTGACAACGTTTGGTGTTATTTTTTCCTTGACTCTTTATCTCAACCTTGAGTTTGTGGATAAATTACTTGTATCGATCTCATTCCCTACCATTTTATTATTTATCATTATTGATAAAGTTCTAAAAAGAAGCAGTATCTCATTTGATTGGAGGCTTTCTGTAAACTATATCTCTTTCTTAGCCATCGCAATTGCTATCCTAAGCACATTTCTAGTCATAAGCTACATTTTATTCCCTGACTATCCATTGCCGTCATTAAACTATCTATATTATTTTTATCTAATTCTTGCTATTTTTTCTCCACTTTTCCTTCTTGTTATCTCCTTCAGTTATCCAGTTGTTGTAACATTTCGGAGATTAAAGAAAAGATGGTGTAAAAGTTCTGTCAAAAAAGAAGAAAATATTGTTATAAAAGGAAAACACGCAAAAGGAAAACACGTTAAACGGACAACTAGAGTCTTTCATTTATCAGTAATAATTTTTCTATCAATTATTATAGCTATGGTACCACATGTAAGTACAATTAATAAAGATAATCAAGTTATTGGCGTTGATACAAAGGATTATTCTAAATTATTGGAATCTATGTCAAAATCATCAGGATTGGAGGAGCTGTTACACAAAGTCTTTGTTACTCTTATGGGTGGAGACAGACCCTTTACTTTATT
The DNA here is from genome assembly GCA_030452275.1 of Candidatus Nitrosocosmicus sp. Classification (GTDB taxonomy): domain Archaea; phylum Thermoproteota; class Nitrososphaeria; order Nitrososphaerales; family Nitrososphaeraceae; genus Nitrosocosmicus. Next base: position 726 of record JAKDMR010000140.1, read on the forward strand.
ATCTTTATTAATATTGTATAATGTACTTTCTCAAGGCAATTTCTCTTCTTTGTTGGAAAATCTACCGCTTCTATTAAGCCCGCTGCTCGTAGTCAGTGTATACTTTCTTACCTTGGGTATAACTAGGGATCACCTTACTTCTATTCTAGCTTCTTTAATTACCATTCCATCTCATATATTAATAGGTGTATATGGTGGATTATACGCAAATTGGCTTTCATTAACATGGAGTTACTTGGCGATTCTTTTTCTATTTAAAATTCTGGATGAGCCAAAACGAATCAATTTCTGTATTTTTTCTTCATTACTTGTAATATTGATTTTTTCGCATACTCCCACTTGGAATATTTTGCTGTACGTAATTGGATTGTTTCTTCTTGTTACCTTCTTTTTATACAAAAGAGCGAATAAAAAAATTTATTTATATATAATCTTTTCTATTTTACCATCAGTAATTATCGATTTAGGAAGAATGCTATTGTTAAATACATCAGGCATGCAACAGGAAATTGGATTCGCACTACAAAGGGAGGTTGGAATACATGGAGTACATACAATTTGGGAAAATTTAATTGCTACAACTCATTTTACTTTGGCTGGTCAGATTGGAAACCCTATAATATTACTGCTCGTTGTTTACTGGCTATATAGCATCGAGATAAAGGAAAAATATGCTATTTTCTTCATTATTTTCTTTTCATTATTTGTACTTCCCTTTTTATTCGGGGATGGACAAATCCAATCACGATTTTTTTTTGAGATACCGATTCAGATCCCAACAGCCATTGCGCTAATGGTTCTAAAAGAAAGAATAGGAAATTATATGCCTATTGCTATTTGTCTTTGGTTAATTGTTATGTCAGCATACATGGCGGCAAATTTTGTACTTGTCATTCATTAATGAATCTTATTAGAAATATACTCAACCATTCTTAAACCTCAAATTTTTATCTCATTCATTTTGTATAAAATTGCTGGATTAACATTGTCTGGACAAGCTGTTAGGTCTTCGTTAACTATGTGTCATATTGGCTCTGTATACAGTAAACCAAGAGGAACTGATGGTCTACAAAACAAAACATAGACAAAAAGGAAAAAAACACGACTACACCGTCTACAAGAATAATCGCCCTAAATTACCACTTGATGTATTGAACATGTATGACCTTGGTTTTCTAGGAGTGAAAAAAGACTTTCCGAGACAAAAGTCATCTCTGCCCATTAAGAAGGAAAAGAATCACGAGTTAACTGCAGAACAGAAAGAGTACAATAGAAATCATTCTGCAAAGAGAATAGTGGTAGAACACGCCTTTGCCAGATTAAAAAAGTACAGGATAATGAACGATGTTTTCAGAAACAGGCTCAGAAGATATGATAGAATTTCAGACATAGTATCAGCACTGGTAAACTACAGAATAATGAATGCCTCTTAGTGATAGAACGGAAATGGTTGTTAGTAGATTCTGATAACCTATGCTAATTAGGCATCTATGTAAAAGTCTCCTCGAGTTATCCATTATCGTTATTGCTGTCGTATTATTTGCTACCTTATCATCTACCTGTTTGATACTTAATGTATCATTATTTGTTTACCCTTGGATCCTCTTAAGCTTTCTCTGATATAACTCATCATTTCCATCCTTGTCTGTTATACATGCTACACAGTTTCTTTTCCCTATATCTATGGAGACATAGTAATGAGCATCAGTATCTCTATTATTTTCACTATTATTAATATCATTTATGAATTCCTTATGATGTTTCTGATCTATTCTTGTTCTTGTTTCTATTTTTTTCACCTCCTTTTTTTAATGATACAAGTGGTATCCACTACACTCAGAGCGATAAGGCTGCAAACATCTATCAGAGCTCGTTATCATGCTACATGACGGCTCACTTATACAACAGCTTGTTTATCAGCATACCCCAATCAAGAGACAAGACCTTCTTCTTTAAAAGAGGTCATGCGTAATAAGGGGTTTGAGCGATACTGAATAATAATAGGTTACACAAATAGACTTTTACATGTATACAAGAGATCTAGTAGTGTGTCAAAACGATGCTTAAACCTAAATTAGTAAAAGAATATGAAATGTTACCAAGATCATAAGTGTTATTTTTCTATATAAAAGCAATAGTTCAAGATCAGATACCTTTTTATATATTGGGGCCATTTGAATATACGGTGAAATACCGAAGATGACAAATTTAAACAAATACAAATATCATATGACATTCGTAACATTGTTTGCCACCCTAATGTTGCTCGCACTTCCAATGAGCAATATAGGATTTCAAAGCACAACTGCAACGATCTCCATTGATGGGAGTGTAGATGCAGATGGCGGTGACGGCGGTGACGGCGGCGATGCTAATGGTGGAAGTACATCTAATTCTGGAGACATAGAGACTGGCGATGCAGAAGGCGGTGACGGCGGTGACGGCGGTGACGCAGAAAGAGAAGATGGCGGTGACGTATTTTCAGCTTTTGAAGATGATGAAGATAACAGCGAAACTGAAGGCGGTGACGGCGGCTCAGGCGGTGACGGCGGCATTTCCGGTGGCAACGTGATCAGCACTGGCGACGGCGGTGACGGCGGCTCAGGCGGTGACGGCGGCTCAGGCGGTGACGGCGGCGATGACAATACAGGTGCAAGTGGAGATGCAGCAGGCCTTGGTGACGATGCAGAAGTAACAGGCAGTGTTGATGCAGAAGGCGGTGACGGCGGCAACGGCGGCGATGCTAATGGTGGAAGTACATCTAATTCTGGAGACATAGAGACTGGCGATGTGGATGGCGGTGACGGCGGCAACGGCGGTGACGCAGAAAGCGAATCAGGCGGCAGTATCTTTGACTTCTTTGGAAGCGATGAAGATAACAGCGAAACTGAAGGCGGTGACGGCGGTGCAGGCGGTGCAGGCGGCATCAGTGGATTCGATGGAATCTTTACTGGTGACGGTGGCGATGCTAGCGATGACTCCGGCGGCAATGGCGGTGCAGGCGGCAATGGCGGATCCGGTAATACTGGAACCGACCTTGACGACGAATATAGTATAGTAGCTACACCATAAGATAGCAAAGTAAAATAGAAAAAAAGTCAATAACTGAAAGGTTTTGACTTTAAAACCTTTTTTTCTTTCTAAAAATTTTTTTTGAATAATAATTACATCCTAATAATTAATTTTATATTTACAAATTTCAATATTGTTGGATTGAAGTGACATAAACAAAAAGTGTTCCTTTCCTATGATATCTAGTTTTACCTAAAAATACTCCTATACTACTTTGGATGTATAATAGATTGATCTAACAGTACAAACAAGATAAATTTTCCAAACTTCTTTTGGCGAACCTAATCGATTTGCAGCTATTAGAGTCACTCTCCAATTCTCCTCACTCATCAAGCGATCGTTTACCATCTGAAGATAGTAAATCATATCCCAAGCGTGTTGTTTTCTTAAACGATCCATTAACCTTAATTATATCTTATTTTTAACTGAGGCAGTATCCACACTTATTTTGTCCAAGAACCTAGCTACAAATGGATACTGATTCGTCCAGCACAAGCTATTTTAACGATCCTAAGGATGGCGAATAATTTTTCTATTATTAGAACTATATTTCTAGCACTTATAAGTCTGGTCAAAACCCTCTTCTGAGGTCCCGTTATTGTAAAGTCTCTCATAAAGAAGCATCCATAGACTAATTTGTTCCTTATGATCAACGACATTATTTCTCTCTTGAATCAGACATATGATCTATTCAATGTGCCATTCCACGTTGATATCTGAAAATTTTTCTTTTTTCTATGATGCAATTCTCCCCTACAAAATATTATGGCTGACCTATGAGTGGTCTGTCCCTAAGTTTACAAATCTTGATCGTTAACATGTTCTAGACCATTTATGGATCCAAGCTTTGAATTGATGAAATTTAAAACTTTAGATTCTCCGTTTCCCACATGAGATCTTCTGTTTACTACCAACCATTCATCCTTCTTATTTACATAAATATTCCGTTCGCTCTCTTAGGCCATTTCTAAAATATTGAATTCAACTAGACGTTAATTACTTGAAACATGGCTATCTAAAACTGTATTAGTGAAATTAATTTGTTGATATATTTACAACTATCAGAAAAAAATGATTTTAGACTGATCACAATCAGTTATAGAGTTTTGCTTATGGTGATATCAATCTCGACTGACCGTCTTGACCGTCTTGACCGTCTTGACCGTCTCTCGACTGACCGTCTTGACCGTCTTGACCGTCTTGACCGTCTTGACCGTCTTGACCGTCTTGACCTTCGTTCAAGGTAATAGTAGAATCAGAAGTGGCCGTTTGATTGTTATCTAAAAGTACAGGAAAGTCCAAATACCAGTCTGTTGGCTGAGCAGATAAGCTTTGGTAACCCTGTGAAGAAAATAGTCCCACCATTAAGGAAAAAGTCAGTAATGCCGTTATCACGAGTTTGCTACTAATATTCATGATTATCAGGAAATGTAATAACATACATAATATATCAGTGGTCCATATCAAATCACTGCCAGATTATTATGTTAAAATAATATATTTTGTGTCATGATTGCCTCGGAGCCTAACCTGAACGACCAATGGGTAATTGCCTCAAAGTAAAACATACGTGGAAAGATAAAACATATGGTTTCAAAACAAATTCGGTGGAGAACAGGTTTAGCGCGGATTATAATACCAGGCTCTGTTCACCAAAGTCCTCTAACTCGAAGACATTCCGTTTTCTCTCCCTTTTTTTGTTTAAAAAATGAGAGCACCTTCATTGCATATATGAGTACAGTGAATTGTATTATTACTTTTCAACTTTATATCTGCACCTGCATAGAGGCAATAAACAGAAGTCAGGAGAAAGGATACGTGACAAATGGAGGAACAAAGAAAGGTTGAAAGTTACTAATAATTATCCATTTAGAAAGGTAGTGGCAATGAGAGGAAGTTGTTATAATTTAGACAACTTTGATTGTCTAGATGGACTGAAGATAAATGCATCCACAAGGTAAATGTAAGAAAGAATTAAGCGATCAAGGCCAATATTGTAAGTTTTCTACAAAATTATCCGTAATTGAGCACCGAAGCTACATAAATGAGCGCGAGATAAGTCATTTTTATTGGTATATAGATTGTTGGCTGTATCTACTCTTCCACAAAGATGATGTCTAGAATGAACCCTACTATCTGTATACAAGAACAAAATTGAAAATGAACTATATTGAATACTAATTCAGAACTTGTTTATGGATAAGACCCTCAGATAAAATTGAATAATCTAACCAACTCCATATTAACCATAGTTATTGGAAATTCCGAAGTTAAAAAAACAGTAAAAAAATACCGTAAAATTTTTTACAAGCAATAATCTTTTTCTTAGTATTAAAAAG
>JAKDMR010000716.1 GCA_030452275.1 Candidatus Nitrosocosmicus sp.
TCATTGCTAACCCTTAGGACTGGTGTATTACTTGTCGCATTTCTTTCCCACCATGTAACAAACACGCTATCACCTTCCGCGGTTATCATTTGATCAACTGAATCAATTTCTGAAGAGTTGCTCAGATTTATCTTTTCCCCAAATATCTGTCCACCATCGTTTGAAGCTCTGAATATTATCTCTGCATTTGAGTTTAGAGTGCCTTTATCACTCATCCAGGCTATGTACACGTTATCTCCAGAAGTAGCGATTGGTGCTCGCTGTGCCCAATCTACGTCTCTGCTAGAAAAAGCGTTTACAGGATTTAATTCTACTACTGCAGTTGTAATAAGCATTAAGGATACCAAAAAGGTAATGGAATGCATCATCGTCATGCTCGTTCTCATCCTTCAGTACCGCCTTTATTCTCCTTCTCCTTCTTCACCGCCACCACTTATAGTTCCATTGACTGCAAGCTGTAACAGTGGTCCAAACGTTTGTCCGTTATCAGTACTTATTCTTAATACAGCTTCATTTGACGTCTGATTTCTTTCCCACCATGACACATAGACATTATCTCCTGATGCGGCAATCTCCGCATCTTGAGAATCAGCATCAGTTGAGTTGCTCAAGTTAACTTTATCGCCAAAGGTGTTTCCTCCATCTGTAGATGCTTTAAAGAAGACTTCCCAATTACCCGTATTGTTGCCCCACCATGTTACATACAGATTTTCCCCAGAAGTAGCCATTGGTGCTCTGTTCCCCAGAACTAGTCCTGATTCGCATAATTGTTCATTGAGAGTTGTTTGATCATTTTCCCGAAGAGAGTCTATACTTTCTTTTTTAACGACACAAAATATAGCATTTGCTGACTGTTGTAGTAATAGTGTTGTACTAATGGTTGCTGCAAGAATTAGTACAGTAATAACTCCAAAGACAAGTTGTTTCTCACTTTTCATTCTAAAAATGTTCTATAATATTATATTATAAAAGAATTACTATTAGGCAGTTCTAAACTCCTTAAGTAACCACCATGTTATAAACTCATAGCTTATCAAACCTTCTTTTCTTGAGTTTTATTTTACCAACATGTACTGAGCAAATGTGTATCGATATATCGACCCTTCTGATGATTCCTTCTTAAAAAATGATGAAACTTATCAAAGGATAAAAGAACAACTGGAACCTTTTATTTCGAATCTAAAATCGGAAGAAGATAAACAATTAATATTTAGAATGATTTCAAACTGCTACCACAAATATCATAATTCAATTAAGGCTAAATCACAAGGCAATACTGAGTTAATGCTCTCGACAATAATGGCGTTACTTATAGAACAGAGTAATGAAATTGAAAGACTAGATTTGCTCTCAAAGAATAACCAAAATTTAATTCCGAAATAACTAACACGTAAAGCCCCAAAGGCTTCGGCCTTTGGGCGACAAGATAAAGAATTAAGGTTCTTTTCCGAATTAGTCTTGTACTCATACTATAATTTGAAGAACGCTCGAGAGATTTCTCTGATCACTATACTTTAAATTGGCCCCGA
>JAKDMR010000141.1 GCA_030452275.1 Candidatus Nitrosocosmicus sp.
GAAAATAGATTTGGAACGTGGAATAACGACAGAAACTATGACACTTGACTTAGGTTATAGCATCATCTGCATTTTTGTGATTAGAAAGGATAAACTTAACCACGACGTATTTGAAAAAGTAACACTAGTAGGCGATGTATTGTACCGATTTTCAGTATTAGGAGGAGTTGAAGGATTCTTTATTGGAATAAGAGTTTCCTTAGAAGATAAGTTCATGTTATTACTGGACTCGCTTAAATCAATTGTTATTGGGATCATGGTTCAAAAATGTATTGCATACAAACTAAACTTTAGATTAACGATAATGGATTATATAATAATAAAACATCTATTACAAAACCCTAAAATTAAAACATCAGAAATTGGAAATAAAATAACTCTTTCGACTAAATCTATTCATAGGCGATTACAAAAGATGCAAAATAGCCGATTAATACAATCCACAATCCTTCCCTCTCCCGCAGCAATAAAAGGTCAAATTGTTTTTTATATGGAGATCAAAGTTAATAGAGGATATTACGAAACTGTTTTTGAATCTGTTTTTAATAGAATTCATAAATACATGATATCATCGGTAATACCTCATCATCAAAACGAGATTATTGGTTTTATATTAGCTAGAGAAGATAATTCCAAAATAGAATCACTTAGATCTGAAATTGAATCCATGACTGGTGTAGATAAATCAAATATCTATTTTCCGATCAAATTAGAATATAATCAAGAATCAATAAATAAAGCTATAGAACGTCAGATACTCGAATTAAAATAGCTTTGATAGAAAAGTATGGAAAGAGGTTGAATTAATGACCAATGAATTCCGTATCAGTCTTCAGGAACTACTACTTTGTATAATCAATTGAATTGAATGCAATCCCAGTTGGTTTATCATGATCTTGTGATCATCTTTTCTTACAATTTGTCAAATATTTTTGCATCGTATTATCAGTCATGGATTATCCTCTAATAATCGCATTTTTTTATTTCGAACATTTATCTTTGTTGTTATTTTAGAATAGTTGCTCTAAATTCGATATGAATTGATATTATTATAATCGAGAACACCTGTCTGAGAAATCAATTTCCATTCTCCATTATTCATTTTAGTATAGATTTTACATACTCATCCTTTTCAACGAAAATCATTATTTGTTTGAATATTTCGCCAGAGGGTGTCAATATCTACTACTGCAAACGCCCCATCGCCTTCATTAGAAATAACTGAGGCTGGGACATAATTCCTAACAAATAAAGCCGGCCTCATAGCGTATCATACTATATTTGGAGCAGATACTTCCCACAAGACCAGCCAATTATAACTCGTCATCTTCCATTTTAATTAGCATTTTGTATCTTGTTGGAATAGCTGATTGGTCTTATAATTCCGTAAGACGCCGTCACAAGGGCAGACCTTTCGTATACTCTCCCACCATCATTTTACGGTGCTTCATAGTTCGCATATGGTTTCGACTGGATTCAAACTGGTCACTGCATCACTTTCTATGTTCGAATTTACCCTATAACAGAAGGATTTTGAAAGCATGTGGTCTGTCTTTATCGTATCTACCGAGCAGACGAACATTTGATAGGAGATTGAAAACTATCTACCGATATCAGAGAAAGAATATCCATAATGGGAAACCTGTTTGCTTCTGAAGGTCGGGTCAGGCCACACGTAGTTGCAACAGACAGCACACTTTTAAAATCAAATGGTCGTGTCTGGCATGTATCATCGATGAAAGAGGGAATAATACCTTTCAGGAATTGACATAGATGCGAGGTGGGGTTTTAGTCGTACCAAAGAATGGGTATTTGGATACAAACTTCACCTGGTATGTAAACTGATCCATCTTCAACTATTGTACCTCTAGCAGCTGATGTTACAACGGCTAACGTGTCTGACAAACCTGCTTATCCAGATGTAATATCATATTTATCTCCAGAAATATTAAAGAAAATTCATTTCATGGTGGCAGATCCAGGCTACGATGATCAAGAACTGTATGATTTAAGCATGACTAAAGGATTTCAGCTTGTCTGTCCTGTGCGCAAATATAAAAATACATCAGAAGAAAGGCTCAAGCTAGTTGACTTTTATGAATCAGCTTTAGGTCAAGTAATCTACTCAAGGAGAAGTACATCTATAGAACCGCTGATAGAACACATAAAATCAGTCTTTAGGATAGACCCGGTACCTGCAAGAGGATATGATAAGGTGTGTAGTATCGTACTGTTATCCGTATTGCTTTACCAGATACTTGTTTATTACAGCTGCAAGATGCAACAAGATAATCCACGAAGAGCAATCAAGTATATGATGGGCTGTTAGTCCATCAAGAAACTAGGATAAACAATCAAAATCAATTATGACCCACCCTCAAATAATTAGGTCTGCTAAATATTGGGAAACTAGCTAGACACCCTCCAATTATTTGCATTACTAGCTATCTGTTTTATAGGAATGTTTATAAAGGTCGAATCAATTTCTGTACAAGAAATGTCTAGTATAACAAGAATATATCCTCTAATATATCACTCCTGATAAATAAGCATTATATCAAATAGTAAAGTAATCTGGTTCTATGATTATATTATATGCAATAATTCTAAATTTTGGAATATGTTTCAAATTAGAGAGGAATGAACTATTGTTAATCTTTCGAATGCTGCTACTATTCTATAAGTAGGGACATTATTGTTGAAAGCATTAGTTCAGTATCGCTTGGTGATTTAGGTTTAGCAACAAGAAATATCTGTATTAGTAATTCTTTTTGGTACTTGCAGATATCCTACAAAACATTTCTATTTCCCAATAATTCTCACGGTCAAGGTTCTTTCTAAAAATGAATCAGATAAAGTGAGACAACGCTGCTATCCAATTGAAAATATGTTAAGCTAATGAGTTGATGGCCTTACTCGATATGCGATACAAGATCGAGTTCTAGGTAACCATAACTCTAGTTTACCATGACAGTACCTGACATCCACGGGTGGATTGCGCAAAGGTAGTAATAAGTACCTGGATTCTCAAATGTCACTGTGAATGAGGTGATTGGCGGAGCTCCTGGTGGAATCTGTCCCATTGGAAATATCCAACCAGAATTGACATAACTTTCATCGCCTACAAAGGAATATTTTGAGTTGGGCTGGAGATACGTTACATTAGTTTTGGTGTTGTCGATAACAACGGGAGCAGAGGCCCTAAGATTGTCTGTAATCACCAATTTGTTATTTGGGTTTGTATTATCCGGCATTATTGTTGGTTCAACGTTTGGAGCAGATATTGCAGGTTTGAATTCAGTATTGTTTGGAACACTAAAGGGTGCAACCAAAGGCGGAATCATCTCCTTATCCTTAACAAAAGTGGCTGTGTGAGGTTCTAAAACCTGCATTGGATTGATCCAAGTAACGCTTTCGCCAGCATTAATGGTCACATTCTGCGGAGTAAATTTGTCCCAACTAGCGCCATTACCTCCAGCATTGATAGTGTTTGAAACAGTACCCGCACCTACCGGATAGGAAACGCCAACTATGACAAAATAAGTTAATGCAAGCAAACCAACACTAACGGTTATTACATTGGCTATCATGGTATTTTCACTTATTCAAAGTATATAAAAGGTTCCAAAAACAGAAATGACCTCTGTAGACGCATTTACAATGTTCTAAAATGCGGTGTGGTTTTTTCAACATAGGGTATCACAATGGGATCGAGTATATAACAAAATCCAGAAGGTCGTAGCGCCGCCTTAAAGGCGGCGCGTGACAGTAACTTACCAATCCACCATATGTATGTTGGTTATTCACACGGTAAGCCGTCACTTTAACTTTAGCTAAGCAGTTTGTAACCAATATTGCAATTTTCTATAGCCATAATTTTCTAATATCCCAATTAAGAAGTAAGAAATAATTCATACCATAGTTACCTAGACTATTCCCATTCTTTCATCAGGTATATTAAAGTCCATGAAAACATACTTGTAGATTGTAATAACTGAGAGAAATATTTCCTTCATCATCGGCAATTGGCCTGAGGATAGTATCCCTCATAACAGTAATAATTTGGATGGTAATCTAAAGGTGTTGTGGTATGGTGTCCAAACAAGCAGTGTTAGTTTACAGAAAGATACAGATTATCATTTACACAACCGTTTGTTAAACTTAATTATAATAATCAATACGTAAAAACATGGAAAGCACAAACAATTTTCTCACCGCCGTGGGTGCGAAGGAAGGACCTGTCGTATCAGTGATAGGTGATATATATCGTATCATTATAGGGAGTGAACAAACCAACGGTGCTTACGCTATTGTCGATATGCTGATTCCACCGGGAGGAGGACCCGTACCTCATTCGCATACCACATTCCAAGAAGCGTTTTATATTCTAGACGGAGAGATTAATATAATAACAAAGGAAAAAACGTACACTGCTAAAAAAGGCTCCTATGTAAATATACCTTTCAACGGACCGGTTCATAAATTTACTAATGAAACAGATAGAATTGTACATTTTCTCTGTTTCATAACGCCCGCCGGTATGGAAAAAATGTTCTTAGAAGTAGGAAATCCAGTAGCCGCCGATACTCTCTTACCTATTCCACAGTTAATGCCCGAAGATCTAAAACGACTCCAAAGCGTCGCAGAAAAGTATGGACTGAAGTTATACCCGCCAGACTATTTTGATTAATAACTCTATCTTTGTACTTTACAGATTAAGATGTAGATCATGTTATTAATTCCACCTCCATACTTAACTAGATAGATTTACCAATAGCATTAATGCTGACCTTAGAGCTGTCACGATACAATCTCTGAACTACCTATTGCTAAATGGACTTCATAAGACAAGTTTTGCTCTTGTATGCTTAATAATAAAGATGTCCGATTCTGAAAGTATTATGAATTTGTATATGGATAAATACAATGTTTCAAAAGTAGCTTCATGGAAAAAAATGATTCCTCTCAAAAAAGTGCAAAGGATATTATAATGGAGTATTTTCAGGCCGCGGATCGCCAAGACTGGCAATCGGCCAGAGGCTATTTGAGTGATAATTTATCGTACGTATCACCTGTTAACTCGTTTGATAGAGCTGAAACATATCTGAAATATTTTGAACATCAGTATCAGATAAGAGGATTAACCAAACTAGATGTTAAGAAGGTGTTCGCGGACGGCAATGATGTCTGCCTCCTCCAGGAGTATAATTCTCAAATCATGTGTTTTTAGATAAATGTCGGTGATGATGGGAAAATAGGTTCAATTAGAGCGATTCTTGATCCACGACCTTTCATTCAGCAGAAGTAGTCGCTGCTTCTCCTGATCCATTACGAATAGTAATGACCGTGAAGACATTATCCTTTACGGATAAGTGAGTCGATTAACAGATCAACGACGATATAAAACTCAGGAGGGGAAACATACTTTGGATTCGCCTTAGGTCTGATGGTTGTTTGTTTCACATTTAAGCTACGATTGATAACCCATTAATAATGGTATAGCAATAATGGTATAGCAATAATGGTATAGCAATAATGGTATAGCAATAATCGCATTTCATTGGTAACTATCTATATTCCTCCCCTATCTATTCATTCAAGTTTATTTACTTTGATGTGTAGATCGCTACCAATTAAGAATACTTATCTTGTAAATATTCACAATTAGGTTAGTTACAATAACTCTATCGAAGTTCGGGTGGTAGGTTCATATCTAAATTCATTGTTATCTTACAAGGACAGTTGATACAATATTTGGTCGTGATTATTATGATTCTAGACTAATCGATAAAGATAATGAAAAGGGGGGAGATTAGTAACGTTTAGAATCGCTCTAAATGAAACAACCTAGCATTGCAGGTAAAGGGCGAAAGGCGTCTATCTCGTCGTCAATTGCCCTGTACCTTGTGTGTCACCCAAAGGCTTTGTGAGGCCTTTGGGGCTTCACAGCGTTAATCTTATAGTAATAATATGTTCATTTTATTCAAATACTACATGCAAGTGGTTCTTACTTTAATCAAGTTTAACAATTCAGATATCACAATGAATTGAAACTAGTGATAAAATGTATTTATTTATCCGCTTTTAAAATGGATAATATTTCATCTACTTTCTCTTCTAAACCTG
>JAKDMR010000008.1 GCA_030452275.1 Candidatus Nitrosocosmicus sp.
CAAATTATATAAATTAGAATGCAGTTATAACAAAACGTTAAAGGAAACCATTCTTTTCTTTAATCAAGAACTTACAAATTGAATCTCCTTTGGCTGCTCTATGAGTGACTTCTACGTCAGCGTCCAAAACGTGTTCAAATAATTCGGTTTCAATAGTGCAAGCCTCCCAATGTTTTTCTGTTATCATGATTATTGGACAATTATACTCCAAAAGAATACGAGAATTGTTTTTTCTCTCCTTTTTAGATTCAGCGATATAGCCTTCTTCATCTCTAATTCTTGCTAACTCTTTTACCTTTTCATTAAATTTCATGTCCTTCATACGAATACTGTATTTATCGAATAGTTCCTTTTGACGTTCCCGCAATACCGACTCGACTGCATCCTTGTCCATTTTTTTTCAAGATAGTCCAAAGCATGTGTTGCTATTTCACCATATGATTTTGGAAACGCAGTTTTACCTGTACTCGTTAACGAGTATTGCATTGGAGGTCTCCCCACGCCTTTTCGAATTTCAATACTTTCAACCAAACCTCTATCTTGTAATTCACTCAAATGCTTGTGTACAGCCATTCTAGAAATCTTCATAACTTTTGACAAGTCCTTTAATCCTCCTTGCCTCATGACTTTGAGAAAATACAATATTTTTCTTTTTGGATTAGATTGTAAAAAGGCTCCAGATTTCATTCTATCATACCCTTCATTAAGAATCATTTAGGATACTTAAATATAGTATTTCTAATTAATATACAATTTGGTTTATTAATTAAGTTAAGATTATAGATCATGAGACCTAATCAACTAGACAAAGAATTAATATACAATTTTAGGGTTTATTTGACGTAGAACAAAAGAATAAAAGAGATTGCCAGATCAAACTCCGGCTCAAAATTATGCCTTCTAAATAAATGTGAAGTACCAAAGTTTAAAAATGGTTCAAAATAACAAATTATAGGTTGATTATAACAAAACCTCATCTGGCAATAGTAGGTTTGACAATCATCACGATTATTCTAATATATTACTATTACTATGAGATAGTTGTATTGCGAGAGAAGCAACCGGAGCCCCAAGAAGTAATTACTCCTGAAGGGAAAGATATTTTCGGAGTTAAAGAGATCTATCCCACCGCAAAAGATGGAAGAGAGTGGTTTATTAATATGGAAGATCCTCTTAATGACGAGTCCTTCTCAATTACATCAAAGGTTCCCATAGTCAGGAATATAGAGGATGGTTTAGCTTGGTCAATCAATAATACCCAAATAAGAATGAATATAGATACTCCAGCTGATGTCCAAGCATGGAAAAATATTGAGATGACTGGATATATCAAGCTAAAGTCAGTTTATGATACCAATCAAGAAGATGAAGGAGGAACCGATAATGGTGATTCTGAATCCCTCACCCCTGATTTGACATGGCGTGCAAGAGGCGGCTCACATAATAGTCAAAATCCTTGTGAAGGAACTGCATTAAATGGAGGAATTGATGTTGTAAATATGGAAGCAGCTTGGAAGAAGGAAATTTGGCATACAGGTGGATACACCGATTCTAGAGGTTCTGCTAAGGTAACTGAGAGTCCGTTGTTAGATAGATGGATCGGGTGGAAGATAATAATGTACAACCAAGACAATGATACAAGTGTCAAAATGGAATCATTTATTGATGATAATAATGATAACGTATGGAAAAAGGTTAACGAAATTATTGATGAAGGCGGTTGGTTTGCAAATAGTTCTGATGAAGAATTTAGCAGTGCAAATTGCAATAAGGCCAAGGACTATATAATAACTAATTCAGGACCAATCGCAAGTTTTAGAGCAGACAATATAGCATTTGATTTTAAGAATCTTAGTATCAGAGAAATTCAGCCGGCCTGAAGCCACCTAAACATGATGTTTTTTACTAGCCATATAGACAAGTGAGAAATTAATTTTTAGTAATTAGTTATCCTTTTGAGTAAACATTGATTAAGTATTAGAAATATTGTTTCTGTTGTCGGTTATTCTTTAGCTCCTAGCACCTATAGCAACTTTCTACTCAACAAGATTGCACTTATTTGGCATCTAAGTAAAAATAGCGCCTTAAATCATTGTGACGACTGGCATTTCCCATTTGATTTTCACCGGCCGTATTATAGTTATCGTTAGCGCCGATTCGTAGATCATAGCACATAAACACTAAAAACTTAACCAGGGTTAACATTTATTAACCTAGTTAAGTAATATAGATTATGCAAAATTTTAGGCGGTACGTGCTGCCCCTTTTTTCAATTGTATTGGTAATTACGGTAGCTTTGATAATGTCTACCTACCTACTTAATCCGTTAAATCCATCTTTTGATACCCATGCTCAAAACTCTACGGACAATAGAAAAATGATTGGAAGTCATACACCAGGCTATCCAGTGTTTCGATCAACTGGAGATATACTCGATCCTATTTCTATTCCTGGCGACTCAAAAAATGCAGTGGTAGATCCGAATCAATATTTGCGTGAATTCAATTATGGGCATGTTTCAAAACAACCGAATGGAACCACTCTGAGAGAATACACACTAGTTGCTTCGGATTCGGAAATAAAAGAAGTGTCACCAGGGGTTTTTTATAATGTATGGACGTACAATGGCACAATACCTGGCCCGACAATTTGAGCTACCGAAGGTGACAAGATAAAGATCAATTTCATAAATAACGGTTCAAAACCTCATTCAATACACACTCACGGAATACACCCAGCAGAGATGGATGGGGTTTTTGATATGATTGGACCAAAGGGCAAGTTCACGTATGAATTTACCGCCGAACCATATGGTGTTTATCCTTATCATTGTCACATGACACCTCTAGAAGAACACATAACACATGGACTCTATGGCGTGATGATTATTGATCCAAAGACTCCGAGACCACAAGCAGATGAAATGGTAATGGTCATGAATGGATATGATACCGACTTTGACACGGAAAATAACTTTTACACTGTAAATGGGATCCCATATTTCTATATGCATGATCCAATAGAGATCAATAAGAATGAGCTAACAAGAATTTATCTCGTCAATATGTTAGAGTTTGATCCAATAAACAACTTCCACTTGCATGCTAACATGTTTAACTTTTTTCCAAGTGGAACTAGTCAAATTCCTGTTGAGCTAAATGACATTGTAACTATGAGTCAAGGAGAAAGAGGTATCTTAGAATTCAAGTATAAATACCCAGGAAATTACATGTTCCATGCTCATAAGACAGAATTTGCAGAAAAGGGCTGGATGGGTTTATTCAAAGTGATGGAGAACGGTCAATACAATAAAAATGAGGCCGTTGTCGGTAACAATAGTTCAACAAACCCAAATAACGTATCCTTTTCGAAGAATCAATCTTATTTCGTAACAGATTCTAGTCAGAAGGGCGGAAAGAATATTGATTTAGAAAATAATAAAATGGCATATAATTATTCATCCTATAGGGTTAGTAACAACTCACTTCATGACAGCCAACAACACACAAACAATCCAAATACATTGATTTCTTCCTATCAGTACGGTCCAAACCCAACAAACCAAGGAGCAACTAGATAATGAAAGATAAGAAATTGGAAAAAGCAGAAAAGGATGAAGAATTAAGTATGAATAAGAAAAATAAAATATCTACCAACCCTTTTGACAACATTAGTGGACTAGACGAAAAGAAACCAGATATTAGAGATACAGAAGAGATAACCACCATTGGTATCAATCCAGATAATGCAAACACTAAACCGGCCAAAGGAAAAAGGAAAAAAATTGCATCAGTGGTACTAGCCATTATACCCTTAATCATTCTGGCTGGTATGATATATTTTCTTTCAAGTCCATATGGTCAAAACTTGATAAACACTGGTGTTCCCCTACCAGAAGTAACTATAGAAAAAGTAGAGTTTCATGAGAATCAAGTGGTAGCTTTTATCCGTAATACGGGTCCCGAGCAAGTTACGATTTCCCAAGCAGACATTAATGATAGGATACAATCTGCCGCAATCGAACCTTCGCAAATATTACCAAGGCTTTCAGACGCTAAAGTCATAATACCCTTTTTTTGGAATACAGCAGAACCTTATGAAGTAGGCATAACCACTTCTGACGGAACAAGATTTAGCAAGCTCATCGAGGCTGCTGCTCCTGCTCCAATTCCAAACGTCAACCAGATCTCAGTATTTGCCATGTTGGGCGTATTCGTGGGTGTAATACCCGTACTAATTGGACTTGCATGGTACCCGTTTATGAGGAAAATAACAAGAAATCAGTATAATTTCTTTTTGAGTTTAACCGCAGGTTTGTTGGTATTCTTGGGCATTGACGCATTTTTAGAAAGTAATGAAATTGCTGCGAATAATTTAGCTGCGACTTTTAATGGTCAACTTTTAATGCCAGTCATAATCATCGCGACGTTTCTTGGACTATTATATCTCTCTGAATATTTCGGCAAGAGAGCAGAGTCAAAGTTATCGTACGAATATACAAAAGAGGAGAATGAAGAGTTTGAGACTAGACATAGGGATACTCAAAATAATTCTATAGAGTCCTCCGCCAGCCCCATATCGAAAACGAGGCTTTCATCAACAGCCATGACAAATCCGCTTTCAAGTGATACCATAGATTTAGCAAAACTAGAACAGGAGGAGGGAGAGAAAGAGGAGAGAAAGAAAAAGGAAAAACAACTGACTCGATTCATTGATAAGCGCGAAATCATCAAGCCTCTTACTCTATCACTAATGGTTGCAATAGGGATTGGTTTGCACAATTTCGGAGAAGGCCTAGCAATAGGAGCAGCAGTGTTACTTGGCGAAATTGCATTAAGCACCTTTTTGATCATAGGCTTTACAATACACAATACAACAGAAGGACTAGCTATCGTTGCGCCACTTGCAAAAACAGGTAGGTTAATGATAAGACGATTAATTGCAATGGGTCTGATTGCAGGGGTTCCTACTATTTTAGGTACCTGGATCGGTGGATTTGTATATTCGCCATTAGCCTCAATCATATTCTTGTCGGTTGGAGCAGGTGCAATATTTCAGGTTGTATACACCCTCGCAATTTGGATGAGTAAATCAATTAAGCAAAGTAGCAGGACTAACAACGCCGAGAGCAAGGATTTTGGAGAAAAATCGGTTAAATCCGGAATGAGATCATTATCTTTCCACGAGAAAAGTCCTAGTGCAGCAATAATAGCAGGGTTTATCATCGGATTGCTAATAATGTATATTACGGGATTGCTGGTATAAGGTGTTAATCTTACAAAGTCTTTTATCAAACCTTGGTTTCTATATAACTAACTAGGTGAACTAGACAGTTGTCAAATAATACTGCATCTTTTGGAGAAAACACAATAATTGACTCTATTAAAAAGGTCAATAGTTTACAGAGAAAGGAACGTACAGATAGGATGGAAGACTATCTTGAGATTATTTATGAACTAGTTCAACAAAAAGGATATGCCACAAGCGTAGATATTACCGAGTGTTTGAATGTCTCGGCTCCTAGTGTTACCAAGATGATGAGAAGGTTAGACACCACAGGATATTTAGAATATGAAAAATATAGAGGTATACGATTAACCCAACAAGGGACAAATGTTGCCCAAAATATTAGGAGAAAGCATGAATTATTGACAGAGTTCTTTACTTTTATAGGTGTGAGAGAGGATATTGCAAACTCAGATGCCGAAGGCATAGAGCATCACCTACATTCTGAAACGCTAGAAAGGCTAGAAGAATTTCTGAATGCAAATAGAAGAAAGCAAAAATGATAGTAAAGAACCAAGATATATTTTATAAAATATGACGATCTTAGAATTTTTTTCCTTATTACCTATTTTAGCAGGTTAATTGGAATTTATCAATAATTGAGATATTTATCAACATCTCCATCGGATCAATACTTGATTGATCACCCATGTAGCTTTAGTGCAGGAATTTGTTTAAATACAAAATTTGGTAAAAAGAATCAAGTAATATAGGTAGTCATCACAATCATAATCATATTTTAGAACGTAAGAAAAAGGTAACATTGGAATGGGAAGTTTCAACCGAGTAGGTCTATATGAATCGAAGACGACAGATAGTCCGTAAGAAATTTTTACCCTTTGGCTTCTTCTATCCAAAGGTTTGAATGCATAAATGAGCAAGTAAACTATAAGAATAGAATCAATAAAATCTTGTAATCAAGAATGAGCATCTAAATGGTCCAGACGTAAACGGAAATTAGTAAGATATGCAACGGTAGAAGCAAGACTCGAGCCTTAACTTCAGACCTCTAATGCTAAGAATGTAATCCTACCTTTAGGATTATCAAGATTTATTGGACCACTAAATTAGATCTTAGGACCAGCCTAAAAGAATGGGTAATGAATTAAAAATTATATTTTTTCATAATAATCCACTATTTTAGACAAATCGCTATTTTTTCGCTTCTTTCTTTGTTCTAGTATAGTTTTCCAATCAAAAGAATAAGATTCTGTTACGTCTGCTATGTCGGCATTTGAAAATGCTAGCACATATTGATACTTTTTATTCCAATTTTTTTCATAATAATGAGGATTGTTAATTGAAATAGGATATTCAAGAGTTGAATCCACATGAATCCATTTTCCCTCAATAAGAGCTTCGTTCCAACAGTGATCAAGAAAATCATGTACTATTCTCGATTGTATCGACAAAGAATTCAGTATAGCCCCAAATAGAAACGACCATTCACTACATCTGCCGATACGATTAAATGCTATATTTTCGATCTCGCCGTACCGAGGAAACACCACTGTAAAAGAACATTTGGGGCAGGTATGATATTCGACACCTCTTACTATCCAAGAATTGCCTTTAACATATCTAAGATTCAGTGATAAGCTGCACAATTGACATACGGGGCTCTTGTCCATCCATTTCATAAATTCATGTTTATACCAAGTAAACAGCAAAGTCATAGGCATCATCAAGTCTAAATTTCCAGCTATCCTTTTATCAAATTCATTTTTAATATTGACGGGCACCAACATCCGAATTGATTCAAGTAGACCCGTATCCTGATATTGCTTGGCAACTTGTTTGTACAGAATAAGAGTGTCCTTTGTAAGTGGATATGGAAGGCCATTATTTGCTAAATCAAAAAAGTTTAGCACTAGTTAATCACTAAATAATCATTTAAAAATCAAGTGCTCCTAAGAAAGGCTCTTGCATTACGAATTTCTTCTAAAAGTTATTGACATATGCAAGCATAAAAATTCAATCGGAAGAAAGTCTCGAGTTGGGGAGGGTTGAATACTCAAAGCAGAAAAGTTAAGGTCCGGCGAGGCAAGTCAAGAAAAGTAAGCACTAAAGGTCTACATTTTCACGATTCTATTCTATTCTATTTTCAATAGACTTATGTTTGAATAAGCGCATATGGGTAAGTGACAAAAGTAATACGACATGATACAATTTAACAAAAATTCTATTGAAAGGGAAACAACAAAAACAGAAAAAAAAAGATTTGATTTTCCTGGAAGTAAAATCCACACTATTCCCTTCTTATCCTATACGATTGAGCATATGTCATTAAAGATAAAGCCAGATCTTGTGAACAAGCTCCTTATTGATTGCGAACAGCAAATAACGATAAGAGCATTTAAAGATTTATCAGAAATCGTGTTAGATATTTCTGATTTAAAAGTTACAAAGGTAGAATCACAGTCTATTAATATTTCAAAATTTAGATGCGTTGATAACAAGCAAGTTATTATTGAATTTTCAGAGATATTGAGAGCTGGGAGCACCATAAATATTGATATTTCATATTCTGCAGGTTTTACAATTATTGACGGCAAAGAAAAATTCGGGTCTCCAAAAACCGGTTTTCACTTTATAACAAAGGGTGATCAAGGTAAACAATCTTCATCATACCAAGCATGGACTCAAGGTGAAGCAACTGAATCACGCTACTGGTTTCCATCTATTGATACACCTCGGGTTAAATTTACTTTGGATATCGAAATTTCTGCACCACAACGATATACGGTAATTTCAAATGGAATATTAGAATCGAAAGTTATGAAAGATGAATTCACAATTTGGAAATACGATGAAAAGAAACCCCTTCCTTCTTATCTTGTGTCAGTTGTTATAGGCACTTTTTCACAATATGAATCAAAATATAGAAACGTTTTGCTCAACTATTACTGGCCAGAAGAAATTAAGGAAGAAGATGCCATGTTGACTTTTTCTGAGACTCCGCAAATGCTAAAATTCTTCGAAAAATACTTCGAAACTGATTATCCATTTCAAAAATACTCTCAAACAGCGGTCGATAATTTTGAGTTTGGAGGTATGGAAAATACCACATGCACTACTCTAACTAGAAGAGTTTTGCATGACAAGCCAGTTTCTAAAGACTATAGAAATGATATTTTTTTGGTGGTTCATGAGCTTGCACATCAATGGTTTGGAGACATGGTTACATGCAAAGACTGGTCACATATTTGGTTAAATGAAGGGTTTGCTACATATTGTGAATCTTTGTATTGGGAAAATTCTAGGGGAAAAGATGAATTTCACTACAACCTGATAGAAGCTACAGATATTTATTTTGAAGAATCAAATAAACTCTACAATAGACCAATTGTTACTAATGTATATAAGCATGCAGATGATTTGTTTGATGCTCATTCATATGAAAAATCAGGATTTATCCTCCATATGATTCGAAATTATATAGGAGAGCATAATTTTAGAAAATCACTTAAAGTTTATTTGGAAAAATATCAGAATAGATCGGCAGAATCACTCGACCTACTAAAAGTGCTCGAAGAAGTCTCAGGTAGAGAAATGGCATCATTTTTTGATCAATGGATTTACAGAGGGGGTCACCCTAAATTAGAAATTGAGTACACTTTAACACGTAATAGTTTAACCAAGGATGCAAACAAGTGCACCCAAAAGCTAAAAATCAAAATTCAACAGAAAAATAATGATCAAAACAATAAAGATTTCTTCAAATATTACCAATTTCATTTGGAGTTTAAAATAAGTATTGTAGATAAATCCAGACAAAAAAGCCACCTGACTCATTTAATGGATGTGGATAACCTGTATTCAGAGTCTTTTGTTGATATAGACAGCGATTCCAATATTGAAGCAATATCCATTGATCCAGAGTTTAAGATCCTAAAAGAAATAAGTTCTGTTAAAGTAGTAAATGAAACCAAAGACTTTCAATTAAAGAGATTGCTTTATAATCAAATGAAAGATGGAGAAACCATCATAGAAAGAATTACCGCTTTAAGATTACTCAAGAATCTATATTCAGCAGATAGAATTAGAATCATATCCGATGCAATTATTCAAGACAAATTTTATGGAGTAGCCGTTGAGGCTGCTAACACAATTGGTTCTTTTCATGATAAAAATGATTTTGAAAAATCTGATAATTCATATCAGTCTTTAGTTTCAATATTAAATAGCAAATCAACCTTTGATGCTTTACGATCAGAGACTAAAAGAGCCATAATAAGAAATATTGGAGTATTTGAAAGAGTTGATTCAATTAGTTTACTTGAAGATTTAATTCACATATCCGATGTCGAAAGTGATTTTGTAAGTTCATCTGCCGCTTCAGCTTTAGGAAAAAGTAGTAAGGAGATTGAGAAAATAGAGAATAAGATCCAAATAATTTCTCTTTTAAAAAACCTTGTTGAAGGAACAAATACCTTTCAAAGCGTTCTAGCCACTGGGGCTTTGGAAGGGCTAAAGGAGTTAGCAACGGATAGAGATAAAGAGATACGCACTGAGGTAGCTCATTTTTTTCTGGAAAATACGCTTGAATCTAAGGACTACTTTGTGAGAGCGAAAGCTACCTCTAATTTAGCCAAGTTCTTGGTTAACAAAAATGACACCTTAAGTGAGGACATTAACGATATGAACCAAGCGGTGTTTAACAGACTCAAGGAACTCTTAAGAGATGAAAGACGAAAGATAAAGATAAATGCGTGTTCAGCACTAGCAGATGAAGACGGTAAATTTCATACTATCCCAGATAAGAGAACATACGAGACAATTGAAATACTAATAGACGTTGCAAAAAATGATTTAGATGGATTTGTCAAAAGAAAAGCTGAACATAGCGCAAATATCGTGAGAGGATGGATCAAAGATTGGGCAAGCAAACCCTTACTAATTAATTCTGATTCTAAATCCATTTCATAAGATACCTACTTCCACCAAGTATCTCGTATTTAGCTAATAAAGGACCTTGGCTAATCATCAGTGAAAACTTTGTGGTCTAAATTGTTATAGGGTAAATTGATGTTTCTTAAAACTTTATATTTTCCCATTAGAATTTTTCTATGATGATCCTACCAGAAATTAGATATACTCCATTAAGAAGAATAGATTTGTTCCTTGCCTTTACTAGTTTTTCATTGGCTTCCTTTATGATGATACAGTCAGTTTCACCTGTGTCCCACACTTTTGGTCAAACTGATTTCTTACAGGCAAACAGTTCTAGCTCTAATCTATTAACCATGAATGACGACAATTTATTGGATAATCCTTTTTATACAGAAAATACGAAATCAACAAACATAAAAGTATTAAGTATCGATGCCATTCCAACCGTTGAGGTTACATATAATGGTAATAGTACTATTGGTGGAGCGCCAACCCAAACTATAGGCACAATAGTAGATAAAATGAATACTGACGGGACAGTTTCTTCTAAAGGTCAAGCAATAATATTGACAGCATCTGGTCAAGTCATAACTTACAGATCTGAATCAATAGGTACTTACAATCCTGATGGAAGTTTCTCAGATAGCGGGGTAATGGTCTTCCACTTGCCTTTCAAAATGAATGCAGCTGGTTCTACAGGCTTGTCCCCTAATTCAACAGACACTAACTATACACAATTTGATAATTTATTTGGCATATACAAGAAAACAGTAGATCCTGAGGGAAATGGTCTTACCAAGGTTTGGAAATGGAGATAGATATCTGAAACTTTATGAGGTATGGTAGATAGGTTTTTACCTATCCTTTTAGATAAATTAGATGTTTTCTGCCTACCAACATAGTAATAACCGGTATTGATAAAAGAAATGAAACCTAGTAATTTATCCAGGTTGGTGCTTTTACTATCGCAAACAAATCCATAGTTGTAATATGTGAGAAACCGTCTGTTGCAAAAAGATTAGCAGAGGCACTAAGTGCACACCATCGTCACAGCAATAACCAATCAGACAAACCTATAGACCAAGGAAAAAAAGAAAGATCAACAACAACTACAATATCTTCGACATCATTTCCTACCGTTAGAGGATCAAATGGTCAAGATTACGTCATCTGTCATGCTTTAGGTCATTTATACGGACTCTCAGATTCCAACAAAGGAAATAAAAAAGTATTGCCAATCCTTGATCCAACCTGGTTACCATTATCTGTGCTAAAAAGTAAAGGATCTAACTTAAGATTTCTGGCTTTCAAGATTGAGAAAATATTAAGGGAAATTTCTCTAATATCTAAAAGCGCCTCTGGCTTTATCCATGCCTGCGACTATGATCAAGAGGGAGAAGTCATTGGGTACAACATACTAGAGCACGCGTGTCACAACAAATATTCTTTATCTAAAAGAGCCAAATTTTCATCACTTACGGATGAAGAAATAATACAATCATTTAACAATTTGTTACCGCCCAGTCAAAAGCTGAAGGATGCGGGAACATCCCGACATATGATAGATTTTATTTATGGAATTAATCTTTCAAGAGCCCTTACGAATTCCGTTAATAAGAAAGATTCACCAGGAGCTGACAAGAAAGGTTACCGCCAACTATCTATAGGTAGGGTCCAGGGCCCCACTCTAGCATTTGTTGTAGAAAGGGAAAAAGAAATAGAAAGTCATATATTTGAACCCTATTGGAATGTTATGGCAGATTTTGAAAAAAATAATCAAATCATCAAAACCTATTATTATCCTTACCGCATAGATACAAAGTCAGCTGCCGAAAACATAATAAACTCTTGTAAAAATCAACTGGGTAAAGCAACAGACATCAATATTCAAAAAACAGCAATAAAACCTCCTTTTCCATTTAACCTTGGGGACCTTCAAAAAGAAGCATTTAGATTTTTTAGGTTTACCCCAAGTTACACACTTTCAATTGCTGAGAAACTATATCTATCTGCACTTATTTCGTATCCAAGAACATCAAGCCAAAAGTTGCCCTCATCCATTAATTATGAAAAAATCATTAAAGCAGTATCAAACTTGGATAATAATTTACATCAAAACAGTTCATATGGTAACAAAACTAAATCAATCCTATCTTATTCTGAGATCTCTTTAAAATTGTTAGCCAACAAAGTCCTCAAACCAAATGAAGGAAAAGAGACTGATCCTGCGCACCCAGCAATTTATCCAACAGGTCAAAAACCAAAACGAAGCCTTGAAGATTCAGAAATAAAACTACTAGACCTCATAATCAGGAGGCTCCTATCTTCATTTGGAGAGGAGGCATCTTCTAGTCAAATTATTGTCACAATAACAGTTAAAGACAAATTCACTTTTAAGGCAGAGGAAAAAAAAATTGTCGTTGAAGGATGGATTAAATATTATAGACCCTATTTTGATTTATCAGGCTTTATGATCCAAGATTCACTATCATTTCTAAAAAGAAATGACATTTTAAAAAATGTAAAAATAGAATTGTTAGAAAAATTTACCCAACCTCCTTTCAGATACAATCAATCAACATTGTTACAAAAAATGGAAAGGGAAAAAATAGGTACCAAATCCACCAGGTCTGAAATAATTAGTACTCTTTTTAAGAGAAATTATATTACTAATTTTGTACTCTCTACCGCCCATCAATCCGTTACCGATGATTCAAAGGTAGTATCAAAAAATTCTCCTGCTTCCAATTATCAAAAGAAACAACCAACCAAAGACGGATTCGTAGGCATGCAAAAATCAGGATTAAGACCTACAGAAATAGGATTAGCGATTGTAAATTCTATGAAGAAATACATACCGAACATTGTTTCTACGAACCTAACACGAGATATGGAAACACAGTTAGAACAAATTGAATCAGGTAATACTACAAGCGTGCAAGTGGTAGAAAAAGCACGCAACCAAATTAAAGAAGCAATAGAGTCTTTTAATCTCAATGAAAGTAAAATTGGTCAGGAGATATCTTCTGCCTTAGAAGTTAATAAAACAACAAACCTATGGCGAAAACCCACTTCTATATCTTCATTGGGCCCTTGTCCTGTTTGCAAGAGTGGAAATCTAATCGTCAAAAAGGCGGTAAAATCCAAAAAACGATTCGCAGGGTGTACAAACTATACATCAGCAAAATGCTTGACCACATCCCCATTACCTCAAAAAGGTACAATAAAAAACGTTGGCAAAAAGTGTGAAAAATGCAATTGGCCCATTATCTCAGCTCATGGCATTAATCAAGGAAAAAGATACCAATGGGAGTTTTGTATTAATTCATCATGTCCTTTGAAAATCTCTAATAATGGTAACAAAAAAATTACTTCAAAACAAACCTAAAAGGCCCGGTTTAAACATCGGACAACCATCCAATTTCCGCAGGATAGTTTTGTCGATGTCGACTAAGGATATGAATACTAGTAGTAAATCAGTCGCAAAAAAAGCGAGTCAGTCATACTCTGCATGATATTTTTTCTCATTGAATCTATCTTACTACGATGACAGGACAGTGTGAATATTTAACCACTTCTGAAGCAGTACTTCCAACTAGCATTTTTTTCAACCCAGTTCGCCCTTTACTTCCAATTACCAACAAGTCGACATTTTTGGATTCGGCGTAATCAACTATGGTGGATGCAGCTGAAGTTTCAGATTCAATAATTGCAGTTTCAAAGTCCGAACCCGTTGAATCGATAACACTAGGATAATCAGCTGTGCTGGTACTAGTAGTGGTGTTGGTTCCTTCGGAAACTACTTTATCATTTTCTGAAGCCAGTATCTTGTTCTTCTTGCCTGCACTGTACTTTTCTCTAAGAGAATTCATCAATTCCTCAAATTTCTGTCGTTCTTTTTCTAACTTGTCAGACCCAAATGTCGGGGCTAGAACAACACTTGAAAGTAAATAGGGATATTTGTAACCGTCTAATACGTGCAAAATGATCAATGAAGAATCATATTTATTGCCTATCTCAATAGCAATTTCAACGGCATCCAATGAAGGTTTTGACCCATCAAATGCAACCAAGATCTTTGAAAACATCAGGCTTTTTGTTTAAACTATAACTTATTTTAATTATTTGCTTTTTTTGCCGTCATCTTATTTAGGAAGTAATATCTGAGATTCATATTCTTACTAACGAACAAGATAGAAAATGGAGAGGGAGAGGGAGAGGGAGATAATAAGAAACTACATTAATCCCAATAAGACCTCTCATCGATGCTTGAGTATTCAATCTTACTATTCTTAAAATGGTAGACTAATGCATTAATGATAAATATTGGCAAGTTCATTTTATGGTACGTCTTCTGTATGTTAACAGACCAAAATTCTATGAAATTGAAAGGAAAAACAACTAAGACAGACTTGGTTTCTAAAGTATATGAAAAATTACAAAAAAATATTTTAAAATTTAAGCAGGTTTCAAATAAACCGCTTACCCTTGGAGAAAAAATTCTGATAGGTCACCTTGATGAATCAACCGATTTTATGACTTTTAATGACTTAACCCCAGGAAATGGGTATATCTTGTTAAACCCAGACAGGGTCGCCCTACAAGACGTTACGGGCCAAACAACTATTCTTCAGTTTATGCAGGCAGGTATAAAACAGGTCCTAGTTCCCACAACAGTTCATTGTGACCATTTGATTCAAGCAAGAGTGGGCAGTGATTCTGACACTAAAGCCGCAATTTACGAAAATAACGAAGTATATCAATTTCTAGAATCTGCCTCTAGAAAATATGGAATCGGATTTTGGAAACCTGGTGCTGGAATTATACATCAAGTTGTCCTAGAAAACTATGCATTTCCAGGTGGCTTAATGATCGGAACAGATTCACACACTCCAAATGCCGGAGGACTAGGAATGCTTGCAATAGGAGTAGGCGGGCTAGACGCTGCCGAAGTTATGGCAGGACTGCCCTGGGAGGTTTTGTATCCAAAAAGAATTGGAGTATATCTAACAGGAAAACTAAATGGTTGGGCATCTCCTAAAGATATCATTCTCTATGTCGCCTCAAAGTTAACCGTATCTGGGGGAACTAACGCAATAATAGAATACTTTGGACCAGGGGCAAGAAATGTAAGTTGCACTGGAAAAGCCACCATTACAAACATGGGAGCAGAAATAGGGGCTACCTGCTCTGTTTTTTCATACGACACCAAAATGGAATCTTATTTGATTTCTACTGGACGGAAAGATTTGGCCGATATTGCGAATAAAAACAAAGCATTACTCACACTAGACCCAGGAATTGAAAAAGAAATTAGCCAGAATCGCGAAAACGCTACCAAATATTTCGATCAGCTTATTGAAATAAACCTAGACGACCTAGAGCCCTACATAGTTGGTCCACACACTCCTGATCTCGCTAGACCCATTTCCAAAATGGCCGAAGACATTCAAAAAAACAACTACTTAGATACCATTTCTGTTTCGTTGATAGGAAGCTGTACGAATTCTTCCTACGAAGACATGTCCCGTGCAGCTGATATTGCAAAGCAGGCAATAGAAAAAGGAATCAAGACAAAAACTCCTCTTCAAGTTACACCAGGCTCCGAAATGATAAGAGAAACAATAGAAAGAGACGGTCAGATTCAATTATTAAGAGATATTGGGGCAAACGTATTAGCTAATGCATGTGGGCCTTGCATAGGACAATGGAGCAGACCTGAAATAAAGAAAGGAGAACCAAACACAATAGTTACCTCCTATAACAGAAACTTTCCCGGAAGAAATGATGGCAGAAGGGAAACCATGAACTTTATTGGTAGTCCAGAACTTGTGATCGCTCTTGCCTTAGGTGGTCGACTCTCATTTAACCCATTAAAAGACGAGCTTGTAGCAAACGATGGGACCAAATTCAAACTAAACCCCCCCAAAATAGCCCCAGAAATTCCAAAAGAAGGTTTCAAAGACAACGTGGATATCTATGTTCCCCCAGCTGTAGACCCAGAAAGCGTTGCAGTGGTAATCGACAAAAATAGTCAAAGACTCCAAGCATTAGAGCCCTTTTTAGAATGGGATGGAAACGATTTTATCAAATTACCGGTATTGACCAAGGTAAAGGGAAAATGTACAACAGATCATATTTCTCCTGCAGGTCCTTGGTTGATGTACAGGGGTCACCTAGACAGACTAAGCGATAATTTGTTACTAGGTGCAGTTAACTCGTTTAGGGATGGAGAAGTAGGCAAAGGACTGAATCTCTTAAATAAGAACATTGAAACTTTCTCCCATATTGCTAGGGAGTATAAGCAGAACGGATTAAGATGGATAATCATTGGGGATAAAAATTATGGCGAAGGCAGCAGCCGCGAACACGCCGCAATGACTCCAAGGTATTTAGGGTGTGCGGCAGTAATTGCAAAAAGTTTTGCCAGAATTCATGAAACAAACTTAAAGAAACAAGGTATTCTTGCCTTAACATTTGTTGAATTATCAGATTATGACAAAATAAAAGAGGACGACAGAATAAGCATAATTAATTTGCAAGATCTCAGACCCAAAGGAGTAGTAACCGCTATCTTATACCATAGTGATGGTACTGTAGAACAAATACCTTTAATACATTCATATAATGACGCGCAACTAAAGTGGTTTCTTGCGGGTTCTGCTCTCAATATCCTTAGATCAAGTGAAAGAGTTTAGTTAGTTGATCACTACTAAGTTAAGGGTCATATTTTGGGCCAACAGCCTATCCTTCTAAGATACTTTTGCATACAACATACTAGTTCCTCTTTTGTTTCATAGAAATAGTTTGCACACACATCTTTCTTCAGATTCCTGTTTACTTTGGTTTCTACAGGGTTTAGAAAAGGTGATCGTTTTGGTAAATACAAAACTGTAAGCCAGTTAGATTGTGTCTCCATATACCGTTTGGTCTTTTTGCTGACGTGAAATGAAGCGTTGACAATGACAAGGATAAATCGCTTGACCTTTCTTTTTAGTACGTACCTTTTGATGTTTCTCAGATGATTTATGAAATCGACACTGTTTCTTGTTTTACCAGTCATATTGAACTTGATTCCGTTATACGGATAAAGCAGTGTTATGAAAGCGTTGACTTTCTCTTTTTTGGTTCCAGGATGAACTACTTTTTGCTGCTCTCCTTTCATCATATATGTTCTGGTTATGTACGGTTTCGTGTACAGCCAGGTTTCATCCTCAAATCCCAGAAGTATCTTTTTTTAAAAGAGCACGAGATACCTTCTTGTAGCTCTCTATCTTCTCCCTCTTTTGCTCATAATCATCATCTTTTTCTTTATCCAATACAATCTTTGGCTGCTTGTACACTATACCTAGGTCATGAACTATCCTCCATGTTTGTTTGGGACTAACATTCATTCCTAGAAGTGAGGTAAGATAGGTAGCCAGTAACCTTATACTCCACGTATTTTTTAGATACCCAAACGTTGTGGGTGACTTGTTGAGTACAATGTCTTTTATCATCTCTTTGTTCTTGTCAGTTGATATGACAGCTCTTCTACCACCATTTTTTCTTCTATTTCGTATGCCTTCCAGACCATCTTTTCTATAGTTGTTAATCCAGTCATACACATTGCGATAGTTGACATTCAGGTCCTTTGCTATGGTCCTATACGATAAACCTTCCATCTTTTGTTTTATGGCATATGCTCTTCTGTATTCTTCCTTATCACGCGTACTTTTCATAAACAAGAGCAGTTCTTTTTTCTGTTCCTTGGATACTTCAAGTCTTAGAGGATGATATGGCACATGCTATGATGAGTATATCAAAGCTAAATTCATTTCTATAATTGCAGAGGATGAATGTATGGAGTGTTGATGAAGGATAAGACACTTAACTTACTACTCCTTCCCCCCCCCGCTATCACAATTCCGATTTTTTTAAGTGTGGGGCTTGCCACTCTTAAAAAAAATTAAAAATCACTCCATTTTATCTTTTCTCGCCTTTTCTAGCTCTTTTTTTCTATTTTATTATTCATATCCCAACTAAGGTAACATAATAATTAGGCTACCGGCGGTAAACAAAACAATTTAAATGTCGAGCCAAAAAAACATTTTTTGATCTCAAATTCTCAAATCAGAGACCTCGAAAAACCCTAATTTCCCCAAATAAGGAATTTCTTTTCTAAATTTTAGAGCATCTTTTACTAAAAAACCATATCTCTTAAATGAATGATTCGATTTTATATCCTCAATTGAGAAATGCTTCTGATGGTCACCTAAAAAGACATCAATAGTTGTATACTTTAGGACTTCGTATACAAATGCCTTGCCTATAATTACACCCTTAGATAGGTTGCTTTCATCAAAACCTAAAGTGAAGCAAGCATCCTTATTGACGTTTTTTGAGGCGTGTATCAAGAAGGGACCTCGAAAATTGGTATTCCATTTTCTGATTTCTATAGTCTTTCTTCCAGTTGCAAGCAAATCAGCATAAGGCTGCTTCAAAGAAAGACATTTCAAATATTCTAAATTCTTAAATTAATGATATTTAAATCATAATAATATTCTGTAGAGGGTTCAAACCAATTCTATTCTGAAATATTGGCGGGTTTGTACAGGTATGAAAGAACATCTTAACTTGCATGTGATGAAAAGGTAGTCAATTTACTACGTGTAGCATTTGTATATTTTTGAGTCTAAATTATCAAACTCAATCGATTCTCCTCTTGATCACGATCAAATATTAATAGACTTAAGTATTTTTGGTAAAATCTTTGATGCACTTTCTCTTATTGAGAAATCCATTAAAGAAATCATCTCAGTGACATTGGGATTTATCTCTATCAGCACCGCATGATTTTTAACAGCATAGTATGGTAAAGTATTCGCCGGAGAAACGTTTAATGAAGATCCAATTACAAACATTACATCACATTCAGATGATAGTCGAACGGCTTGATTCCACGCGTCTAGAGGCAATTGTTCCTCAAACAGTACCACATCAGGCTTTAATATATTACTACAAACTGGACAAATTGGAATTTTTTCTTCATTAAAATTATTGAAAAAATCGGAATAATCATATTGTTCTCTTTTTCCACACACCATACAAACTATTCCAAAAATATTTCCATGCAATTCTATAACATTTTGGGACCCACCACGTTGATGCAATCTATCAATATTTTGAGTTACAACACTACTCCTTCCGGGTCTAGTATTTTCAAATCTTCCGATGGCTGTATGAGCTTCATTACATTCAGCTTGGCACACAAGTCTCTGTCGTGAGTAAAAGAAATCCCAAATCAATTTTGGATTTGAAATAAAGGCAGAGTGAGAAGCAAGTTTTGCTGGGTCGTACTTTTTCCATAATCCGTCCTTATCTCTAAATGTAGGAATTCCACTTTCCTTTGAAATTCCAGCCCCTGTAAAAAATACAAAATTTTTCGAATTTTCAATAATTTTTTGAATCTGAGTTAAATTATAAGAATGATCTTTGCCATGAATGCCCTCCATACTTGTTATTTATAACGAAAGAATTTAAATTCATAACTGCATTTGGTTCTTATGCATATGCTCGTAAATCACTTGAGACTTTGATTCCAGTACTACTTAAGCTAAAATTGATACTAGGGCTGTCATACTTTCCCAATAGACAAATAGAGCCATGGCCTATCATTTGAGAGAACTGGCTGAGGTTATTGATGTTTAGGTCATGTTCTATAAATGATAGGATATAGTCTAGAAGGTCGAATAACAAATATTACTATACAAGAGTAAATTACAAACCTTTCAAGTATTCATCCTTTACACTATTCTGAAATTTTGATAATAATTTTTCTACTTTTGGGTCAATCACATAACTACAATAAGGTACATTCTTGTTATTATCATAGTAATTCTTATGATATTTCTCAGCAGGATAAAAATTCTTAAATGGAGTGATTTCAGTGACTATGGGATTAGAGTATACTTTCTTTTTCTCAATATCTTCTTTTACGACTGTTGCTGTTTCCTTTTGTTCCGCTGTTTGATAAAAAATGGCAGATCGATATTGCGTTCCTACATCATTACCCTGTCTATTAAGTGTCGTTGGATCATGGGTATACCAAAATATTTCAAGGAGTTTTTCTAATGGAATGATTTTCGGATCAAATCGGATTTGGGCAGCTTCAGCGTGACCAGTTTCACCCGTACAAACTTGGTCATATGACGGGTCATTTAGAAATCCCCCGGAATAGCCAGGTTCGACAGAAAGGATTCCTCGAACTCTCTTAAAAATGGCCTCTGTGCACCAAAAACAACCGTTTGCCAGAGTTATCTGTTCAAAACTATTAGACTTGTTTGAATTTTCGCCTTTGTCGTTCATATAAATAGACTAAAAGGTCACCTTATTAGATTTATTCACTCGCTCTGGGTGTTTTCAATAGAAAACTGCAAAGAAACGGAATAAGAATATGGTTTTGAATAGATCCGATTTCACTATTAAGGCTTTCCTCTAAAAATAGAATACAGGGCATTTAGATTTAGCTTTAGCTTTATCACTAGCTTTATCACTATCTTTAGCTTATCCCATCAACCAATCAAGAGTTTTAAGAAACTCTAAAAAAGATTCAACTTATCATGAACAAGGACACCATCGATGTTTACTACAAGGATTAGTCATCTAAGAGTATCATTAATTAGTCGATATCAATCAAGCGATATCATCAAGAATATATCAAGAACGAACGAATTATAGTATCCTTAATTAACCAAGTATAAAGATATGAGTTATGAATATACCATAGTAACATAAACGAAATCATAATGTATCTAAATTACTAGCATAGTAAGACTTTTTACAAATTGTA
>JAKDMR010000142.1 GCA_030452275.1 Candidatus Nitrosocosmicus sp.
TCATGCATATTATAGGTTCAATGTTTAACTTGAATAAAATTACAGTTTTATCCCTTACTCTGAGTTTATTTTTACTCCTCCCTTTAATATCCTCACCAAGTATTCAAAATTTTAACTATGCTAATGCATCTCTTTCTATAGGTCAGTCAATACAACAATTCCAGCATAACTTACAAGAGAGTATCAATGAAGAATTACAATCAATTTTTGAAAGTAATATGCATATCAACAGTAGTAATAATTGCGATAGTAACAATAGTATCTCAATTCAATCGCAAACAAATAACAATGGCATAACAACAAGTAGCATTTGGAATTTGTGTGACAGTTCAAATTTCTTTGGTTCCTTGTCTTCTACATCTGAAAGCCAAAATCTTCATGGAAAAATTGTTAGTTCAGAGTACAATATTAACACGGGGACTATTGCTAATAGCCTCTTTGGAAATTGGTCTTTAATAACGACTAAGGATAATGGGTCCATAGATTTTAACGCCACATTCATAAAGCACCCGATTTATTATAATACATCTTCAGTTACTTTTGCTGGAAATAATTTCTCGGCTAGTATAGATACTGAATTTAATAATACAGAAAGTAGTTTAAATAATAATACCAGGTATCATTTGTCAAATTTTGTAGTAAATTCCATTCAGCAAATAAACGATGATATTACGTATTCTGGAAAAATAGATGTTGTTAAAGAAATAGTTTCGCCAGATACTAATCATTCTATTAGAACAAGCACTTTTAATGACGTTAAAGTTTCTGTGTCTGTTTTTGATGATAAGGTCTTGTTTATACAACTTGACAACCAATCAAAATTATCTGATGAATTCAGGAATATCCCCTTGGTCGGTGTAGTACAGTAGATCTCTTTTGTGTATTTAGCTAAAACTGCTTTATTTGTCTCCATCATTTACTGATTTGTATATCAATTATTACTATCTTATGAAAAGTTATCTAGAAAACCAATGCTTTTCAAGTCATTCATAGGTCTTTAAGTCAAACAGTTTGACGACAGCTTGAGTCAAAGTATCCAAAATACGAGGCAAGACGTCTGTCTTATGATAGAAAGGAGAGAAAGGGCTGTTGGTGCAGGTGGGCGTTTCAAGCTTGTTCCTAAAGATAGAGTTATTATGATATTGGTGTACTATTGACTATACCTTGGCAGGTTTTTTGTTTGACCTGGACCAGAGTAACGTATACAGGGATATAGAAAAGATAGAAGGGTTGATAAAACAATGTCTACCTATCACTCAGAAACTATACAACATAACCAAAAGACTAAAGACAAGAAAGGAGGTAGAAGAGTATTTCCCTGGCTTTATGGCCATTACAGACAGATTATACCAAGACCAACAAAGGATAGGAAGAAAAGAAAACTATTCTACTCAGGCAAGAAAAAGAAACACACCGTCAAGAACCTTTATACAGTAAACCAAGAAGGATGGATAATCTATAAAACAAAGCATAGGCAAAAAAGTAAAAAACACGAATAAGACATCTACAAAAATAATCATCCTGCCAATTTTATTCTGATTACATTAGAGATCTCATCTATATTTTATTTTCATTATGGCAATTTGAGATCCCGTTGACAACCAAGCAAGTGATACAATAAATTTTCACTCTTATTGAAAAATGTTTGACAATCTTAACTTATATTTGCACAAATTTATGATATGTTTGCACTAACTATTTCGCTTTTTGATGAAAGTTGGTGTACAAAGTTATTGTCGTCATCAATACTCACTACTATTAAACTTGAAGACATTATAGAAGTCGATGAATTTTATATCAAGGCAGGATTCCAGGGAAGATCGTATCATGATGAGATACAAAAATTAGGAAGACAACCCAGAAAAAGAGGACTAAGGTCTTGTAGAGGTAGTAGAGGCACATTTTACAAGTCATCCAGAATGATAACCGGTGTTCATCAAAGAAGGAACGGACTAACATATTTTGATGTTCCTGCTGTGAAAAATTCACTTCTCGATATTGTCTGTAATTGATGACTCAACAATATTTACAGATGAATACCGGGTATATGACTCATTGGAAGAACATGGGTTCATACACGAAAGTGTCAATCATTCAGAGAGAAAGAATTCATAATCCATGTTAATAACTGCTAATACAGAAGTAATTTTTACCAGTTATGGATAAGTTCATGGGTATTAACTAGTACAATTTACAGACGTATTCCAAAACACCAGTTTATTAATAACAATGCCAGAGAGGAAAGATTCAGAGAAATTATTTGTTGTCATAATAGCTGAAACATTTGTCAATAAGAACGTAAATTTCTTATTAGTTAATGCTTTTGTTAGTCACAATCAATCTATTCTATTTCCTTAATAGTAAAGTTAACTATATAGTCACAATTTCCTTCGTAGAAGCTGTTTGGATCAGTTGCTGCAACGTTTCTTGCTGAACAAATACTATGAGATCCTACTCCAAAGTTTACATCCTTATTGTATTGAGCAGTAACAAAACCATTAGGATCATTTGGACCCAAGATAAATGGAACTATGGCTTGTTGGACTAATCCCACATGCAAATAAAATGGAACACGAGTATCTAATAATGTAAAGAATACTGGAACTGGTTCAAAACCAATATCATTTTCCCATCCTATCGTTGAAATCCTGATAAATCCCAAGTTATTGTCGGGTATGGTTAAATTTGCTGAATTAATTCCAGTAAAGTTTACAGTGTCTCCATCTTTAACAGTTATGGAACCTGGAAACAAATCAATAATACGATTATTAACGTACGCATTCATTACCCATTCGCCACCATATATGGGATCATGATCTTCATTTATAGTTAAAGAGTCGAAAGTGACTTCAAAAGTTCGAGTAGTGTTTAAATTACCAATGTCTCCGGTTAAGGAAATATTATTTACGCCTTTTGTTAATAAAGCAGCATCATTCTGTTGGGACTCCTGAGCATAGGCTTCTATTAGACTAGCACTACCAAATGCCATTACTACAAATAATGGCAAAATAATCAAAAATAATCCCGATTTCTTTTCTATTATGTCATT
Organism: Candidatus Nitrosocosmicus sp.; assembly: GCA_030452275.1. Taxonomy (GTDB): domain Archaea; phylum Thermoproteota; class Nitrososphaeria; order Nitrososphaerales; family Nitrososphaeraceae; genus Nitrosocosmicus. Next base: position 3,050 of record JAKDMR010000142.1, read on the forward strand.
TTTTACGATAGTTATTAATGAAAATGTGTCTTGATTCACAGTTATAAAGATACAACAAACTATTTAAGGTCCTAAATCTTTGAATAACGTCTTATTCCAAGAACTGTTACATTTAAGATAAATAATAGAAATTCATTACTTTTCTAATTCAAGTTCTTTGGTGGTCTACGTTGAGAATAATAAAAGAAACTCATTCCTTTGTGCAATGCACTAAAGATATTACAAATTTTCTCTAAGGGTATAAAATTTACTGGTCTTACCATAGTAGAAAATATAGTTTTTGACTCCCTTTCTTCTAAATAGGCAGTATTTAGATGCGTTGTTTAAAAAGTTTAACACATGTTACCTCTATGTTGACAACTATGGTAAAGTTTGTTTACTTTGTTCAAGCATTGTTACATTTTCAGGTAAAGGAGTCAGTAAAACAGTTACCAGGTTGTCCAAGTTATTTATATGTTCAGCAAGCTCAAAGAGATTACCTGCATTCAAAGCCTGTCTAGCTTCTCCTATATTATCTCTTATTTCAAATAGCTCTTCAGCTACAACAGTAATACGTGTATTTGGGTCAACTGGGGCGTTTACCATTGGTTGTGCGCTATTTTTTTGCGGTATGATAGTGGTATTTTGGTTCATTACTTCGGTTTCATTTACTAGACTATTAACCACGGGATAACTAGACTGATTAAAATTGTTGATAGTAGTATTGGTTACAGGTGTCGGAATTATTTTTTGTGCAAAAACACTTGTTTCATCGAATAAAGGGAAAATCAAAGTAACTGTGGCAAGGATTCCAATGATAATGTAAGCGTTTGAATTATTCATCAAAAATAATAAATTAACAAACTATAAAACCAACGTAGTTTTGCAAAATTATCTCATCAAATATGAATCTTGATATTTCAAAACATCAAATCATCATCTGCACCAATTAGTTCTTCATATTCATTGACTGATCATCAAATGTAAACATGTCAACAATCAGAAGGAGAGAGATCTTGAGTGCTATTTGTAAATTATCGAGTCTTCACCAACGTGTTTTAACACATTATCATAACATTTGCTGCTTCCTTTCTTTCCTAATTCTGATATTTGATGTATGATGATTCTTTTGTTTACATTAGAACATGGAATTCGCATGTTGTTATAACCTACTTTGGCCAAAAAACATCAAACAATCAAAGCAAAAGTGAATAGGCAAATAACAAAGTAATGGAATACTTTCTATAAATACCGTCTTAATAGTAACAGCAAGATTATGCTTGATGAACCTTTTATACAATGTTAACCATGTTATTCAGATTATAATGGGAGAAGTAATTGATAAAATTAAAGAAAAAATGGACAAGAAGGAAGAGATAGTTGATGAAATTAAAGAAAAAATGGACAAGCAAGATGAGGATTCTAGAAATGAATCAGCATCTGTAACAGAACAATATACTCCTCACAAAGAGCAACAAGACAGAATTGAAAAAACAAATTTAGAAAATAGTCAGTCTACAAAAGGGATTGTCGACTGGGATTCTATTATTCACAAGAATGTAAGAGCCAAAGACAGGGAAGCAGTAGGTAGTATTGCTGCGGTAAAGGAAAATAGTATAATTATTACTTCAGCAGGAGCAAGAGATGAATACAACATACCAAAGGAAGAAGTACAATCATTTAATGGAGCAGAGGTAATCCTGAATACTTCATTTGACAAACTAGATCAATTCAAGGTCCATGTTGCCAGATGAAAATATACCGTTTAACATAAATACCTAAACTAGTCAAACCGGTTTTTATCGATTAACCTCTCAACCAAGGCGTATTCACTCCTCATAAATTAATCTTAAAAAAAATCGGTTTACGTAATTATGTTAATTGGTATAAATGTATTTTAATTCTGCTCCGTTACCTTTAGCATTTATTTGAACCAAAATTTGAACCAGCGCTAGATAAAACCAATCTATCTTAAGTAAAGATAATAATTAAAACAGGACGTTTAACCTTCTGTTCCAAAATAAATCAACTTGCTGTTAAAGAAATTGAAAAGTCTTGGCTAACTTTATAATCATCAAAATTATGAATTATTAAAGGACAAGGATTTAGGAAACAAAACACCAAAAAAAGAACAAATATAACGCCATTATTACAGCAAGACTTTGTTATCTGGTAATTTACATGCAACAGGAATAGATAATCTCCTTTTAATTATCAATAATGCAAACAAGGTATCGTATTAGGGCCACAATTTCTGTCTAAAGTTTATATGTTATATTTATAATTTGTTGACAAATCTTTTCTAATGAGATCATATTCTCAAAAAACCATGTATATAACAACAACCCTATTAGCTGTCTCTATTGGAATGCTATTGCTTCCATCTAGCGATAGCGTCTTTGCACAAAAATTACTGCCCAGTCCTCTCAAAAATCTAACAAGTGAAAATATCAACTTGACTAATTATGATGTTTTGATGAATTATCAAAATGACAATGGTAGTATGCAAATGGAACATGAGAAAATAATGGGAAGTATTAACATAATGAAGACGATGTATCAGGCCATAGAATCTAAAATTAATACAACGTTAACACAAGCAATTACAACTGCCGAACAATCAGTAGGAAATGGCTCTTATGCAATGTCTGCGACAGGAGAAATGAAGGATGGATTCCTGGTATATTCAGTAATTTTAGGATCGCCTGACATGAAAATCCATAAAGTTCTAATAGATCCTGGCAACGGACAAGTATTGCAGACTAAACAATTGTCAATGATGGAATGGATGATGATGATGCATCCAAAAGGATCGTATGATATGAACAACATGAAGATGATGAGCATGTATGAAGGAGGCGGTTACTACAAAGACAAAGGTGATTACAAATCAGGCTGGTAAAATCAACATGATTTGCTAAATCAGAAAGAAATACAAATCCTTTATTTTTTAAATAGGCTTGGCAAGCAAAGTTGGTAGATTTAGAATCTTTTGTTTTAAATTGAAAGTCAATGCTAAATTTTTAGAAATATAGATTTTCGAATTAATACGGTTTAGTATGATGTCATTGTCAGGA
>JAKDMR010000717.1 GCA_030452275.1 Candidatus Nitrosocosmicus sp.
TAATTCGTGTTATCTTACTTTAATCTTGGCTGAAACATTGTCAATAAGAGCGATAATGATTTGTCAGTATGGAAAAAGTTAAAAAAAGGAATTAGATCTAAGCTTTTTTTCTGATCTAATAATTAAGCGGAGGCAGTAGTTACTGCAGGTTGGCTATCAAAAAAGAGAGCCGACGAAGAAGATAAACATTCTCTCTCAGCACCATCACCACTTTCTACTGCGTTTACTTGCTGAATTGTAGACGAAACACTGATTGCTCCAGGGGTTATCGCAGCTAGTGAGAACAATGTCACGACTGCCATAAGGCCAAACACCAAAATTTTTGGACTATTCATTGTATAAATAAACTCATGTGCCAATATTTAAAATTGATGGCAATCAATAAGGGATCTTTTCTGTCGATAACGGCATAAAACATCTCTAGAAAATGAAATTTTATGCTAATGTATGTAGATCCAAGGACATTGTTACTAGATCAAAATTCACATCAGAATATTCCTGTTATTTCGTCAAAGGTCAAAAGTAAATGTCCCTTCCAAATAATATCTAAATAAATAAACTAAGCAAGATAGTGTTCTTTCATGAAGTCTTTGTGAAATAAATTATAGCAACACGTTTTCATTATACGTGATTGGTATAAAATTCCAAATACTATTCCATCCGGTAAATGATATGAGGTAGTATGATTCTCTTTGAGTTTCCTCTTATATACGATATTATTACAACTTGTGACACAAAATATACAAGTCCAGGGTTCATTCTTCCTATTGCAATCTGGAGATAAAATCAGATAGTCTAAATGGCATGGTTAGAATATCATCCTCATCAATCATTGCAGACTTTAAGACATTCTTTGGTAAATGTTCCATCGGATTTGTTGTAATCAGGATTATTCGTTGAGTAGGCTTTATAGCGTGTATCATTCTTGCTAGTTCCAGACCACCTAAACCTTTTAGATGAGTATCCAAAACTACCGCGTCGTACGGCCTTCCCTTGTTTTCCTTCTCAAGAAAAACATCCAGAGCCGCCTCACCATCAGCGACTGTAGCCGACCGTACTCCCACAGTTTCTAAAAATGCCTTAAACAAGGATAGTATATCGGGTTCTGGTTCTGCAATCAAGATTTGATCAGGTTCTAATTCTTTTGATAACGATTTACTGTGCCTACTATCTTCAAATTTTCTTGATGTACTTTTGTAATCATAGGATAAGTTGGAATCAGCAACAGTTGCAGCTGAACTAGAAGGCTTGTCTTTAAACCCAACAATTTCAGCGTAATCTTTAGAGTTTTTCCACAGGTTCTTCAAATGGGTGTTCCCGTTGTATTTCACATTCTACAAAGTTCATAACCATTTCATTCACCCTATTTTACAAAGATATAATCAACATAGCTTAAATACATCGCTTGGGACCAAATTATCAAATTTATTCTGGTAACATATAAAATGACAAAAGTTTACACAAACTTATACCATTTAACATATATTCTTAAACCGTCCTCAGTAAATAGTTCCTCATATT
>JAKDMR010000143.1 GCA_030452275.1 Candidatus Nitrosocosmicus sp.
ATGAAGACTATGTTGTGAATTAAACATGACAAGCATCAAGACACTTCACTTAGTATATTAGGACTGACAAGTGTGACAAACCAATTGATGACTTTTTCTTTTAGCATCTTATCTATACGGGATTTTGTGCTTTTTGAAGTAAGGCCGACAGATTTTCCAATCTTGGAATAAGAAGATCTACTATCCTTAGCCAATAAATTAAGTATTCTCAAATCTATCTCATCCAAGATTAGGTCGGTCAATATTCTAACTTTAATAGTACCAATTATAAAAATATCACTCTACATGAAAGAGTAAGATCCAATTCAGGGTTTCTCAAGGAACGGCATTATATAGACCTTGGGTATTCAACATGGACATTTTCTATTTAATATTGTCCTTTTTGTGTATGCAGGATAACATCGACCTTAAATGTAATCCTTTTCATAACGAAAAGATGATTAATAATAGATTCCTGTCAGTAGCTATTTTGATGGCTCCGTTTTTCGTACTTTGTGGAATGACAAATGGGGCAATAAATGAATTAAATCTTTTTACTGGATTTCAAGAATGGGGTATCAATAAACATCAAATGGCCTTTGGATTTGGTAATAACACTATGAATATGGATTTGGTAATAAACACCAGTACATTGAAAATTCATGATCTAAATGATAACAAATTCCCAGACACTGGAGAGCTTAGTACAGTTTTAGGAACACTATATAAACCAGAAACTCAAAATGAAACAGGATCATATAGAGCGTCATTTATTTGGGGTATGTTAGATAATTCTACAGATGGAGCACCAGTTTCTTTAGGAACTCAGGTTTTTGACATAAAAGATAATGGAACTATTGTTGTAATAGGCGATATAGTTACCGACTCACGTGTTGGATCTGGACCTGGAATATCTGTTCCTATTCCTGCAGCCATAGCAGGAGGAACTGACAAATATCATGGTATTAGTGGTTCAACTACAACGATCGAAAGATTTTATGATCCGGGAAAAGCCTTGTTTTTGAATGTTACATTAGATATCATACATCCTAATGGACCAAAATGATTAACATTTTTTGTACTTTTTATTATTTGAAGATTTTGATGTAGTATTGGATTAACAATTAATTTATTACCATATTCCTTGCCCCTAACCTCAAGATTATTTAACAAAATATAAAATGTGATTTGAAAGTAAAAACATTTTCAATAATATCGATTGTTGAATTATTTGAAAATTATACTCTTATTGTTATCTCCTCCGGCTCTAGTTGAGGACTATTTTTCATTTCATATCAGAATACTTGACTATCTTTTTCAGCTTCAGAATCTTCTATACAAACATGAAATATTTCATCTATTTCTATAAGACCAGCTTTATTTGTTAGGAATTATGACCCAGGCTCATTTATGTACTGTGACGATGGCATACGTATGTAGTTCATATTGTGTCAACCTATGAACTGAATTAGCCTACAACAAATGGAATATATGGTGGAGCTCTGACAATTCACAGCATTAATCATAGTAAGGTGGATTGGGATCAGAAATGGCAAATACTAATAGAACACTCCTATATCTGGGGGCTGCAGCATGTACCGGTATAGCTGGAATTTTACACCTCATGTTAGTTCCAAGCTCGATCATTGCTGGTATCCAATACGCTACGTTTTTTTTGATTTCTGGTCTGGTACAGCTCTTTTGGGTTTTACCGATGGTAAAAAGGTGGGGTAGGATTTGGAATATTGTCGGATTAGCGGGTACGGCTGTGTTAGTGGGTTTAACTGGTTACGTAGTCATTGAATCGGTTAGGAATCCGCAGTCGACACCACCTGGAGTAACTGAATTGGCAGTTGCAATAGAAATATTTCAGATATCATATGTTATAATTACTGCAATAATTATAGTTGCCAGAAGATGATATCCAAATATCATCACTTGACCTGAGTGATAGGAGTTCAAATGCAAGATGGTAGTCACGAACGTTATGACCCCATTACTTTACCATCTGAAGTATATTTAAATAAACCAGTTGTCTCAAAAACACTTGCCAAGTTAGAAGCAGATGGGATCCTTCAGAGAATACTAGGTAAGCTTTTTAACATTGTTTGAAAAAATTTGGCTATTAGAAAAATCTGTAGATTTTGGTTGATTGCAAAGATTATATTTTTTGTAAAGGTAATTCTCGGTGCTGTTAACTTAAGCGCAAATTACCTCCTTGTTATGATAAGTGACAAAAAGCTTCAACCAGTTCCGTACGTGCTTTAGTTTGCAATTCTTTAGCCTGCAAGGAAAGTAATCATCGAAACTTTCAGTTCTATCCTTGATATAATGCAAACATAGCTTATCCATTTTTCACAATAAGGCTCTGGAGTATCCCATTTGCCACTTTTAATCTTACTTTTTCACCAGTCACCTCCAAGCTTAATTTTTAGATCATTTAAAAGCGTCTACATGTTCCTTTGCAAATTGAGCAAACGCTATTGGTTTCTTTCCTGTAACCTCTTCAACTGCAGAAGCCACCTGGGAAGCATAGCCTTTTCTGAAATAACTATAAAGATCCAAAATTGTATTGATAAGCCAATCATCGAGACCGGCTTCTTTCATTGCTTCTCTAGCTTTTTCATCTGAAATATTCACATATTGTATTTTCTTGCTAGTTGCATTAGAAAGGATCTCTGCGGCTTGATGATACGATAGTGCTTCAGGTCCTGTAATTAAGTATGTTTTATTATAGTGCCTATTACTATCCATAAGAGATTTTACTGCTATAGAGGCGATATCACGAGCATCAACAATACTAACCTTCGCATTTTCTGCTGGTATGTAAAAGGCATTATGGTTTCTTATCGTAGGACCTTGGAAATTGATAAAGCCCTGCATAAACTCATTTGGACGCAGAAAGGTATACGAGATTCCAGATTCTTCTATCGCTTTTTCTGCTTGTCGATGCAGGCGCATAGCTTCCACGTCTGCTTCCAAATCGGCTCCCATTATAGATTGTTTAACTATATGACTAATTCCAGACCTCTTTGCTTCACTGACCAAATTTGACTCATGCTCTGCAGATTTTGAGGATGGATGAGTAAGTAAGAAAAGTTTATCGGTACCTTTGAAAGCTACTTGAAGTCCTTCTTGTTTGTCATAGTCAATTAGTATAGCTTCAACCCTATCATATTGTTGTATTTTATTTGCGTTTTCAACTGAATGAACACCGGCCTTGATATTGTAGCTTAGGGCATTCTTTGAAAGCTGCTTTACAACTTCACTTCCCACAGTACCTGTAGCGCCTGTTACCAAGATAGTTTCATCCATGCTAAACATATTACTCCAGATGTATTTATTAGATCTCCTGCGTAATTGGCCATATTTACGGGCTTAAAGCGGCAGACATCCGCCTCTACTTTCTTGTTGACGAGGTACTTGTAAAGCAGCTGCATAGGATGATGGTTCGGTCAGTAGAACCTCATTACTCGATACGTATTTTGTCTATCTCGAACTTAGCTCGGCCATGGTTAGCCTTTGCAGAATTAAAGATTTTCATGTAGTCAGGACCTATTTATCCAAGTAACTATACAATTATTCACTTAGCTGTTTTTAAATTATGAATTTGATCAAGATCTAATGAGTGACCCATATTTGGGTAAAAATTCAAATCAAAATGTAGGTCAAGTTGGAATTTTCTTATATAGAGCTCCAAAGAAGAATCACGACGCCTTGGTAAAGATAAACAAACATTCATATGATTTTTTTATGAAATACGGAATTTTGAAATTTGAAGTTTTTACCTTGAATTCAAGAAATGACATGATGGATATTACTAATCTTGCTAAAACCATTTCTGCTAGTGAGGATGAGGATGTATGGTTAGAAATTCAGTCCTATAGGGATGCTGATCATGTAAAGGAGTTTGCAAAGGCAATGGAAGGTGATAAAAGCGGCGATGAAATGTATAAAGAATTTATGAAATTGATTACTCCAGGTTCCATAGTCACATTCGGCAACTTTAGCAAGCTTAACGAAATATCCTAGCACGGTATTTGGAAATGAAAAGATTAACGTTTACAGCAGTAGTATTTTGTTTTAGTTTCGTCCTTTTTTTCTATGGCGGATTTTTGAATTCTGTATTTGCTCAGAAAGATAGTAACAGTAGCAACAATTCAACGATATTTATACCTATTACAATATCGGAAGGAGCTCAAAATGCTTTGAAAAACATTACAACTCATATGCCAGAATTTGTAACTCCAGAACCGGGTGATTTAAAGGGTTGGGAAGAAATGAATAAACAAATTTCTGCTATGTCGATAGCTCAGTCCCAATCACTCGTAAACAGTTTTGAAGCTAACATAACTTCTACCAAGTTAGGAGAAGTAAACGTCCTTGATATTAAACCTGAAAACTGGGTGGACAATGGAAAAATTCTAGTGTACCTTCATGGAGGTGGATATACAATTTTAGGAGCAAATTCCACATTAAGCAATTCCGTACCAATGGCTAATGCTACAGGGCTTCGAGTTATCTCGATAGATTATTCACTTGCTCCATCTTCAAAATGGAATGAGATAACAAGTGAAGTTGTATCAGTCATTAAAGCATTGAAGGATCAAGGTTACACACATGATGAAGACATTGCCATGTATGGAGACTCTGCAGGAGGAGGATTAGTAGCAAGTTCCGTTTTAAAAATGCGGGACGAGGGTGTTGGAATGCCTGCTGCTCTAGTACTTTGGTCTCCATGGACAGATGTTTCTGGAGCTGGTGACACTTATTCAACACTAAAGTCAGCAGATCCATTCATTTCTGAATCAATGTTGAAGAATTTTAGTGGTGCATACACCAATATTTCAGATCAGAAAAATCCCTATGTTTCTCCAGTTTATGGTAACTTCAGCAAAGGCTTTCCACCTACTTTGATTCAGGTAGGTACCAAGGAGATGCTGTTAAGTGATTCTGTAAGAATCTATCAAGTATTAGACCAAGATAATATTCCAGTAAAACTGGATGTCTATGAGGGCATGCCACATGTATTTCAAACGACTTTATACAACACTCCCGAATCGTCTTTGGCTATTTCAAAGACTGTTGAATTCTTAAAGGAATATCTGAATTAGTAAAGAATATGATAATCCTAAAGTCAAGATCGAGTACCAGTTAACAAGATCTACTCTTATCTCTTCTTTAATCTATTTTTAATATTGGAAAGTATTAGGTCTTTAGTGTAATTAGAACTGAAAAAAATATTAAAAAGTAAGCACACATTCTACAGAATTCAGATAGGTTATTGTAAATTTTATAAAAAGTTAATACCAATCCGCGAATTTTTAAAGGTGGTCTAAGTACCCTGGAGATCTAATGATACGTAAAGTGTATGAAACGGGTTGATAAGGTGACAAATAATACGACAGTAACAGTGATAATGGATTACTCTAGATCACAAGAATAGACTTTTACATGTATACAACAAACCATAGTTTAAAACAAATCATATTTCTTGAAGGGCGTTTAAAATACCCTTTGATCATCCTGATCAGTAGTGGCATTATTTTCTAAGCTAGATTCTTTAGAAGATTTATTATTAGTTGAGAAGTCATCTGATTTCATAATTAATTTCTAGAAATAAACACCTCTGTCAGACAATTTAAGAGGGCATGGAAAACATCCTGTTTCTACTGATGGAGGCACATGGTACCCAATGGCTCGTAGGCTCCTAAAACTAAAACACCATATTCATTCCTCGTTCGAGAAAAGACTGATTAAAAGAACAATGCCGTATATCAAGGATAGAACCTACTATTTTGATCCCACTTTCCTTATCAAAAAGAAAACTGCAAGTTATTAAAGCATGTGCGGACCTGGTTGAATCAGTTTGTCAATTACCACAACATAGAGGCGATTTTCGTTTAAGTAATTAGTGCCTGCGAAAGATAATAAGTGATTGTACTCACAGACTTCAATTGTGATAGTAGTATACCAATTAAGATAATTACCTGAACCATCATTCAGAGTCCCCCCATACTTTCTCCAAATGTTTATAGCTGAGGTAATCGTATCCCCATTCTGCACATCAATTGACTATTGTCGACAAGAAGACATCGTTTGAAAGATT
>JAKDMR010000718.1 GCA_030452275.1 Candidatus Nitrosocosmicus sp.
TTTACAATTCTTCAAGCTCTTATCATCAAATAATTTTAATATAATAGACGATAATTGGTTAGAAATTGAAATTCTTGAACTAATAAAATACGGAATTGGCAAGACGAATATATTCAAATTATTAGATGAACTCGATAATGAGTTATGCATATGTCAATTTGTAGAGAAATACAATATATTCGGCAACCTAAGTCGGTATTTTCAAAGCGCTGAAAATTGCATTTATTCTAGCAAAATCTTTGGAAAGATAATAAAATTATAAAATGAAAAGAATAATTAATAAAAATTATAATAAATTGGGTAAATTCGTGTATTATCCTTTCTTTTATATTGTGTACGAGTTAGTAGCAGGATATCTGTTGCATAGTGCCTTGAAAGGGGGAGGAGAGAGAACGAAGAGGAGGAGGGAGTAATCCCATGTCCAGAAATAAAGGTGATAAAGACTACACAGATTCGGAAAAATCGATGTTAAAGTCCATGATAAAAGATTTTGAAGTCTGCAAAATGAGTGACCATCAAATGATGGAGGTACTCTCAAGAAAGGTGGGCCGAAGAATAAAGGAGTCATTTTTCTACCGAATGAAGAAAGAAGCAAATACAGAAGATAAAAAGTTAACTGCTCAGGACTGGTTGGATAATTTCGTAAGGTTCGGAATAGCTGATTTCTATAAGGAGAGGGTAGAAGAGACGTTGTTAGTCCAAAAAGGATTGCTTGGCCTCTATGCTGATGAAGCAAGTAAAAAAGATATAGTCTCCAAACAGAATAGAGTACTACTTGCAAAATTAGCTAAAGCCATATCAGACAATTCCAAAAACCTTGCTGAAATAGGAATCGGTAGTCCCATCATCTTGGCGAAATTACAATCACTAATACCCAAAGAACTATTGCAAGGAGATTTGGAATATACTGAAAAATATTTTCAAGATATGGATAGAAACAAGAAGATGTTGTGGTCTGGTGAGTCAGATGAGGGTGAATGTAATAAGAATAATGACGTAGAAAAAACTAAGCTCGATCCCTCGAAAGCTCCAACCGCCTTATTACCTCCAATAGATAACTTGGAGACAATTAACAAAAACAAGCAATCTTTGAATTATGGTTTGTCCTCTGAAGATGAGGACGAACAGAGAGTATTTTGAATCCTGATTGAATTTGAATCCTAACCATTTGAGGTTAGATAGATAGAGTAGATATCTCGTAACTGGAGCTTTTGGAATTTATGGGTTAATCATAATTGTGAAATTTATAACCTTATATCTGAATTCCGGTTAATGAATATCCAATTTGTGATAATTTTTCTAAAAGTGCGAACTACTCATGAAGATCAACATCTTTTAGATTATAGTCAAACTTTCAATTCGTGATTAACCTCTTGTTCCATTGATACATGATCAACTGTAATTTTATTACCACTCAAGTGTTATTAACAAAACTCAAAATCGAAAAAAGTTATTATGAACCAAGACTGCTTTGTATCCTAATTCCTTATCCTCTCATCATTTTGCTCCCTGTTTCTCTA
>JAKDMR010000144.1 GCA_030452275.1 Candidatus Nitrosocosmicus sp.
AAAATTTAATTTTTTAATTCAATTTTTTACCAGATCAAATTTGTTCATATTTTTAATGAAATGTTAATAATCTTGTTTGATATTTTGACTTTAAATATCGATGAAATAAGGTCTTAATATGTCGATAAAATATTTTCGAGCGGCCTATAGTATGGAGATTAAATGATTTTATCATTGAATGTTTCAAAAAATTTCTTTCAAAATGAGCACAATGTAATAAACCTCAGAATTTGTTTTACTGATAGTCAAAACTAAAGAACTTCTATAAGAAGAAGAAAAGAAGACGTATTCAGAATATATATCATGAGATGAATAACCAAAAAAATGAACCACTTTTCGCACTATAGGAGTAAACGATACACGATCTACAATGACCATAACTGTAATTACACCTCCGTCAACGTTATATGGAATTGGAACTACAGCGATTCCGTTACTAGAATGAACTGGAAATAAATGTGCCCTAACTCGATTGAAAGTTGAAATACATATCGATCCTTATTCAAATAACTAGATAATAGTCATGTCTATTTCCAATCTATTAGTTTTAGGATTGAAAAATTGTAATCGAAAATGGGGATTATTATTTTCAATGTTTGACGAGATATTATTATCTGTATATTCAACAACAACTTTTTTAGTCTACTACCGTTTGTATAATTACTCAATTCGATGGATCCACTGTCTGTTATTTGGGCAATTCATTATCGATTTGACATTTGACTAAAGAATTATGTGCTGTTAGAGAAAATCATGATTTATTCCTAAATTAAGACTCGCCTATAGTTTTATTGCAACAGGAAAAATTAGTAAGAAGATTTCATGATATCAATGTTTGTTTATATTTGACTACTTAAAAAAGGATCGATTCATTATGCAATACTGGACTCAAATCCTCTTATCAATCAACCATTCAATCAATCAAATTGTTATTATTAATTACTTTGTTTCCTAATTCTGAAAATCGTCATATGATTATTCTTTTATTTAGATCAGAATATAGAATTCGTTAATTATCATGGTCTACTGTAGCTAAAAACGTTAAACAATGAAAAGAAAATTGAATTAGGAAAAAGCAATTAATATATTCAGATATCTAAAAATAGTTGAAGGGTATGCCCAAAGCGATAGTTATTATTTATTACCATAGTTTTCGATCTTTTCTACGTAATGAATGCTATTAGAAAAGGCATAGGTTGTTCTAACATACATTACGGACACAAATATTATTCCTAAAGCGATCAGAGGGGCGGCGATTTTTTCAAAACCAGTTTCTGCAATAAATTCAAAGATGCTCATCGTGTTTGCGTCAGCTGACATAGGACTTGGTTGAGATAAGAGGGACATTGAATTTATACTCGTATCTATTCGTGCCAAGGCACTTTCCCTCTGTTCTGCAAACCAAACTTGACCCGTTTTATCGGTAGTCAAATACTGGACGAATGGATTAGAGGTAGGAATATCAATTCTTTTTTGTTTACCTGTAATAGGATCCATAACTGTAATTTTGTTTGTCAAATGCTCTGCTATCCATAAGTTATGATATTTATCAAAAACCATTCCAAATGGTAGTGCTTCTTTGCTATTGAGCGCCAATTGCCTGAATGTCTCTGTAATTGGATCGAATATTGAAATAACATTACCTTCATGTTCTGATATGAATATTTCGTCATTAAATGGACTGGTAGTAATAAAGATAGGGTCATTTAAAGATGCATTTCCTAATTGATTTGAATCCGTACTATTAGGATAGAATTCCCTCACCAAATAATTATTATTGTTCTGAGATGTCACCTTTGCTATACGGCCTGAACCACTCTCGGCAATCCAAGCGGAATTCCTATCATCAAAAGTTATACTCAATGGATTGGCATCTAATGACGGTAGTTCGATTTTTGTAAAGGTTTTATTTAAATGGTTAAATTTCAATATCAAGTTTGTATTTGCTACAGTAATCCATACATCATTATTGGAATCGACAGCAAGTGCTGATGGAACTCCTTGAGCTTCGGATTCAAGAGAGGAAGAAAGTGGTGAAGGAGAAGGAGTTGATAGTTTCTGATCATCAATAGAATTCATCGAAGGAGATAGAGAGAACAATAAATAATTTTCGTTAGATTTGTTTTGAGGATTATAATATCCAAGTAGTCTATTCAAAGGATCCAAGTACCAAATATTATCGTTAGAATCTAACGCCAATTGACTAATAATTCTAGTTCCATTAATTTTGTGTTCTGTATAACTAGCATTATCCAAGTTATATTCCAAAATTCTACCGCTATTAAGAACAGTATCACCTGTCCAAATTACATTTCTATTCGGGTCATAAACAGGATATAGAGGTTGACTAAAATCTTCAGCAGTTCCGGATATATTTTCAATGGTGGTTTTAAACTCTGTGACATTGAAACTCATCTGATCTAATGATGGTTTCACAAATGCGTCAAATACTGTATAAATATTTGGCATATTTTTCTGATTACTAATGCCTTCGACTTCAATCTCCCATTTCCCTGTAAATCCAAAGGATGTATTAGTTGAAAATACCCCTGTCGATTCCCTGTTTGTACTTAATTCTATTGGAGCGAAAGTCACTGATATAGGGGAAGTAGATTCTTCAACAAAAGTCATTTTAAGTTTAACCCGATCAAAATCTATTGGATTGTTATTGGGATCAAGAAAACTTACTCTAAGTTTATTTGGTCCGGGAAGATAAGGTTCGATAGACAGCAGAACTTTAGTATAGGCGTTTGAAATATTGACACCAGCAGAATCAATATTAGTATTATTATATGCATTTGGTATGAAAACAGTATTAATATACGCTGTAGGTTGTCCTGTATTGGAAAGAAACGTATCATATTGTGTGGGTTGATTTTCTTGAAGACCTTCCTCACTTTCTGGCAATCCGGTGCTAGTAAGAATAGCTACTGTACCAAGTAATAATATTCCAAATATAACTTCCATTTTCAAACCTACGTTAAATCTTGAAACCATTTTGTTTGAGGAAAAGTTATGAGATTTTTTATTACTTTTTGATGTTGTTCGAAGTGGAGGAGATCCAGAATGTGTATATCGAACCACACTCCTTAAAGATCTATTATAGAGTACTATTTGGTAATAAGAGCCCATAATAATCATCATTCCTGCTAAAATCAATTTTGCAATCAAAATCTTTCCATAAAGAGATGATAGTGTTAGGCTTAGATCATTTTCAAGTACATACAGAAGGAAAGGTCCGGTCAGCAAAATAGTCCCCAATATAATAACTGGAACAAATGAAAATCTTGGGATAATTATTGAAATTAGAGAATTAGTAACGATTTGATCAGAATAATCATTGTTATTGATTACATTGTTTGTTTCAGACCCTCTACCGAAAATAATTCTACTTACCTTTGATTTACTTTTACCTATAATACCTGAATCTTCGTCTTGCAGTAGTTTACTCCTCAGAGAAGGTACAACTACAAATGCAAGATAGAAAACACCTCCGATCCACAAAGAAGCCGCTACATTGTGAGCAAAATCAAGCAGAACATAGAGAAAATTTGATGACACCGCTGCAGCATGTCCCATAAGGGAAGTGGTTAGAAGAGCTCCAATGCCAGATAAGAAAATTGCCAAGTATTCGTAAATATGCATCCTTTTATCGCTTTCTTGTTCAACGGATACCACTGATTTTTTCTTTCTTCTATAAAGAACGTATAAAGCAAAGAACAAAATATTAAATGATATAACGGTTCGAGCAAACCAAACACTGCCAAATACCCCTGTATTTATAGCATCAAATATGGAAGCGTTAATAGTAAGAGCCAGAGATATTATCATTGCAAAATCAGAAAGTACGAGGATTATAGAGCCTATTAAAATCAAATATATTGTTTTGTTTTCAATCGTCTTTTGTTGCAGATTTAAAAATCTCTCATTCAGCCAATTTATTTTTTTTAGGGGTTTCCATAACCACAACATGCAGAAAGCAGAGCCTACAACCATCACTTGACCTACTAGAGAAGGAAATCGGGCTATTGCAGATCCTACAGATATCTGATCATATATCGAAGTTATCCCACTTTGAGAATTGGAAGACGGGAGAATCATTCCCTGTTTACCAATTCCGAATACAAATGTATCTTGGGTTAGGTGTCCATCAATTTGAGACAACATTTGCACAGAAACAGTATACGTACCCTCACCCAGATCTGCAGGAACAGTTACTGACAGTTTGCTTTCATCATTGTTAACGTATTTTAAATCAGCGTTATCAACACGTTCCCCATTGGAATCTATCACAGAAATCTTGCTATAAGTCAAATCAACCGGTTCGTTAATATTTACTTGCAACTTCTCAGGAGATTTATCCAGAATTTGGCCTGGAGACGGGTCGGTAGAGATTACAAAAGCATGTCCATAAACTTCAGGAAAAGAATAACCAGCAATCAGAGAAAAACAAATGATCAAGGTGATAATTGATATTGATTGGATCAAAGCACAACTAGAGAAATGCCCCAAGTTATACTTGGACATACAGTTTAAGAGTGGACTGATGGATGATCTGTAAGATACTGTCCTAAACATAAGTATATCGTTTCCTATTTAAAATTAAGGTTAAACAACTTATAATAACTTTCATTAACGAAAGAAAATAATACTCAACAGGATTGATTTCATGTTAATAAATATTTTGTACTAATATAATAAAAGTCAATTATTCCTTTACAATAGATAATTTTTTGACAAACCCAAGCAGAATGGTCAGTAATGACAAGCAAGTCAATATTTGGTAATACTATGATAAAAGTAATAATCAGACAAATATTTTGTACAAGCAGAGAAAAATTAACATACCGTTTATGATATGAGAATATATAACTATTACAGGGTTTTGGTCCTCTAACTAATTAGTTTCCATAGAAAATAAGATGAGTTAATGACATGAATGATGACTAGAGTAGAGTTCGGTTTAAACCTTTTTTCTTTTTAATGCAAATGCAGATATTATAATGGCTCCTATACCAATTCCAATTGAACTAACACTGACCATATAAAGACTATTTAGATAAATAATTTGTTCATTTAGCGATTCTTGTAATCTCTGAGTACTATTTATTAATGAATTCATAACATCTGCATTAGTTCTAATATTGTTCTCCAATCCACTTAATATAGCACGAAGATTAGATCCTATTATTGCAGAGTTGGCACTATCCTGCGGGCCACTTTCTACACCACTCACACTATCTTCAGCAGGAGGAAAGATCAAATTTTGCTTGCCTTCTATGTCTTCAATAGGAATTTCGGCGTTAATATTTTGACCCGATATGGTTCCATTGAGTAATACATCATACGATCCAATCCTAGAAGGTATTATGCTAGATACATATCCTCCAGCTGTTTCAACTGAAGGAACAAAATTAAGCTGTTTTGTAATTCCACCATATTTTACCACTACATTAATCTGTGACAGAGCATTTCTCACAGGAGCAAGAACATTTTCTGATGTATCATTTGATTGGTCATTTTGTCTATGGACTAGTATTATTATGCTATTTATCTCATCCACTAATGGAGGTTCGATTAACCAACCAGCCTCTACAGTTAGATTTCCAAATTGCTTTGTAGTATGACCAAATGCGATAGGCAAAGACTGTAGAAAGTATAAAAGTACAATACCAAATAACAATAACAAAGAGAAAATAAGAAAAATTAAATGGAAATTTGTTTGATTACCGAAAATATCTAGATAACCATGAATTGAATTATTAATCAATGTGGTTATAAGTCCATTATTAGAAATATATCTTTCTTTCTTTGTCAAATCCAACCAATTACATTCTTTACATCGATAAGAAGAGGATGATTACAATTAACCTCTTGAGTAACTAAAAGTGTTTAGTCATATTCTTTTACAATCATCTAGTGTGTAACGAACAGATATTCAAAATTTTGTAGTTTGTCTGTCATTGATGTTATTCTATAAACATGAAAATTATCGAAGGATAATGAATTAGAAATCTAAACACTATAGTTTTACAAAGCTATAAACTAGTATATGGTAAGCTAATAGACATGTGTCACCCCTCCTG
>JAKDMR010000145.1 GCA_030452275.1 Candidatus Nitrosocosmicus sp.
AGTGCTCCCAATGCAATCTTATCGGATGTGCTAATTATTTTAAAGTCATGCTCAGGTATTAATGACATTATTTTTATAAAATCCTGTTCGTTTTCCACAATAATTTGAATAGTCCCATCCTGGCTTAGTTTAGACATGTAAGAATGAAGTAGATTTTTTAACATCCTTTCTTTATTGACTCTTTTTTCCGAATTATAACAAAAGATTGTGATCATGAAATTATCAACGGATTTATCTTTTATGAAAGGGAGAATGTTGTCCGGGTTGCCTGGAAGAATCTCCAAATTCTCTATTTGAAGCCCAGATAATTTGGTTTGTGTTTTTATTATTTCGTCTTTATCTTTTACAATTCCTATGTGATATTCGTTCTTATTTTGAAGAGCAGTGTTAATTAAATAATCACAATTACTGACCGACACATCCATGTTAATTTTTTCATATTTTGTTTTAGCATCCAAAATTAGATTGTTTATTTTGTTTGATGGATTTCCCTCGTGAAAAAATTGATATACATTGTCCCATTTTTGTCTGAAAACATCTGGAAAGTTTTTTCTTGATATTATGTCCTTGAATAATGAACCTTCTGAAAATAAAGACAAGAATCTGTCAGTTCTAGAAACAGCTTCTACCAATGGAAAATCTAGTTCTTCGTACAATTTTACCACTCTGTTCCATGCTAAGAGAGGATCAGAACTAAGATAGGTTACTGACAGATCAGCTAATGATAGAATTTCTGCAATTAGGTTAATTTTCTCAACGGAAAAATCTTGACCATCTATTTCTTTTAGCAATTGATTAAAGTTGTTATAGGCATTTTCATTAAAGGGATAGTCTGTTCTCCAGATTAATGCTTCAACTATTTTACCTTCGATCTTATCTTCTCTACCATTTAACATTTCTGGATGAGTAGTAGCAAATTCCTGTGCCTCTACTAATGGAGGGGACTCATACTTTCGAAAAAATCTGACTAGTACTTCACCATTTAGCAAAAAATATGCATCATGAATTCTTTTTCTTTTTATTTCCGCTATGGTGTTTGCTACTGTGGGAACTCGTGAATACTTTAAATCATAATGCGAGGTGCCTTGCACCGGATCGTAATCATGTAACAATGCTGCAACTAGCATTATTTCATAGTCTCTTTTAGTAATCGTGTAACCATGAATTTCCTTTGGTAACATGTTTATGCTCATATAGGCGACTTCTAGAGAATGATGTAGATTATGATATTCGCTCGATCCTTCTCCTAAGCCCAACTTATCGTATTCTTTTTTTAGATATTGGGTCAATAAATGCAATTTAGTCAATGATTCCTCATTGATGCCTATGGTTCTGGCTTTTAACAAAATAGATTCAATTAGATAATCTAGAGATAAACTCGAAAGATTTTCATTCGTGTATTGTATTTGACGCTTTTTGGCACCTGGAAGTACTTCTTTAATTTTACTATACACTATCCTTATGGGGAGACTTTTGTTTAGGTATGTAGAGAACGATGTTAGAATATTTCCAGAATCTTTCAGAACAGGTTTTTCTTTGAAAATTATTTCATCAATTATTTTGGGTATGTTTTTGTTAACACCTGAAATTATGTTTGTTACTGTATTTATTTCTGTTTGAGAGAAAATGTTAAATCTTTTATATTCTGTATTAATTACTAGCCATTGCGGAATTATAATCCTAAATATTGCATTCTTATTATCAGTTGATTCATTTTTCTTTCCGGGAGAATCGGCCTGATTGAATTTTTTTAATATAACTACTACGTTACCCTTTCCATTTTTAAAAGGGAGATTTACATCCTTTGTCACTTCTAGCCTTACGTTCTTGTTTATTTTCCGCAACTCCAATAATATCTTCCAGTATTTTCCTTTATCCAGCCAGTGGGGTACCTCGTTTTCCCTATCCCAAAAATCTACTAAACTATGATAAGCATATCCGTCTTCTAAATGATTTGTCTCCGGATTGAATGTTTTGTAGTCATATTCTCCTATGAATGGGTCTAGTTTACGGCATAAATGCCAGGTATTTCTTATCAATTTTGTAGTAATATCAAACTGTGAATGTGCCATAAGGCCCCATATACAACCCAGCGCGCTAGTTATGGTGAATAGTACGTTGGTCCAATCTCTATTCCAATCAAATTCCTTTTCTGAAAAAAAGTCTGATACTTGCGGAATGGCGAAAATACCTGTTGTGATCATCGAGACAAATGATAATGTAATGAAAAAGTAACTCGCATAATCATAATAGGACAAATTAAAAGTCCTTTTCTTAATCGACTCGCCTACATTCAAATCAATTTTCCACCCCAAATGGAAATTGGGTTCTGTTTAAGTTTCCATTTATTAATATTTAACTTGAATTATCCCCCTTTCTATCTTATGAATGTTATTTTTGTATTACCTCATATTGATACTAAAAATTATTATATCAACATGTACATATGTATGACGTAATACCATAAAAAGTTAGGATACTGATTTGAGATTTTGAACTAGTAATCGAAATTGGCAGGAGTTCTTTGAAAAAATATTGTAGACACCATTAGGAAATATTCATTTGTTTCGCTTTATTTACTATATTTCTTATAATATTCTTCGATGCAGAAAGCTGACTTTGGGGATTAAATATTACTTCTAATTCCTTTTTGCCTACATTGTTGATAATTTCTTCTTCTTTTATTAAAGCATCAAAAAAATGTTCGTGTTTTTCAGCTGCACTAAAGGCTACTGATTGAATGTCTCTATATGCTTTGAATCTTGGAATACCTTTTAATACCAAAACTTGCAGGACAAATTCTGCAAATATTTGACCCTTGGTCAATTCTATGTTGTTTATTATTTTTTCCTTGTTTATTTTCAAACCTGCTATGATCTTTATCATTGTACTTATCATATCATCCACCAGGATGGATGACATTGGAATAATAAAACGTTCGTTAGCCGAATTTGATAAATCTCTTTCATGCCATAATGCTATATTTTCTAAAGAAACGTTCAGATTTGATTTAACGATTCTGGCCAAAGAAGAAATTCTTTCACTCTTTATTGGATTTTTTTTTACTGGTACTGCGCTACTTCCCATTTGTCCTTTCTTAAATGGTTCTTGAACTTCTCCGATCTCCGTGCGCTGCAAGTTTCTAATTTCGATGGCTATTTTATCTAATGTTAATGCTATTAGTGTAATTGTGAATAACATTTCTGAATATCTCTCCCTTGGAATCACTTGGGTTGCAGCTTCGGCGGGAAAGAGGTCTAGTTTCTTTGCTACTATTTTTTGAACTTCTAATGCATTCTCTCTCATCAAAGATCCTGTTCCCACAACTCCTAGGGTTTTGCAAAGTAGAAATCTTTTTTTCCCCTCGTCTATCCTTGTTAAATGGTCGAGTAATTCATTTGACCAAATAGCGAATTTAAGTCCGAAGGAAGTTATACTTGCATGTTGTCCATGAGTTCTACCTACCGCAGGCAAATCCTGATATTCTATTGATTTTTTCAGTAATTCTTTGATTAGCTGGTGCAATTTTGATTCTACTATCTTAAATACGTCCCGCATCTGCATTGAGGTACTACTATCAACCACATCATTACTTGTCAAACCATAATGAATCCAAGGTTTTGAACCATCTGAACAGAACTCGCTTATTGCTTCTACTATCGCAGCAGTATCATGATCGCTTATACTTTCTAATTCTTTTACTCTTTGTACTGTTATTTTATTAGATGAAACAACCTCTTCTATATTGTTAGAAGCTTCCCTCGGAATTATCTGTAATTCCGCCTGTGCACTTGCAACTGCGGATTCAAAAATTAATTCATAATTTAGTTTTCTATCTTCTTCAAAAATGTCTTTCATTTCTTTCGTTCCATATCTTCCGCTATCTATAGGTAAAATAGGCATTAGTCTAAAGTCAGATATTGATTATCTAATTTATTATTTAGGATGATTAATATTTGACAAAATTAAAATATTTATCATAAAGGGAATAATGTCTGGTTCATTAGTAACAAAAAATGGTAAGCATTTGGTTAATAAAATTTCTGACTATCAATATCAGATATATAAAGAAGATTCGCGCGGGATGAATGTTCCTGTCACAATATTTGCGAATGATCTATTGATATCTAAAATGGCCCTTGATCGAACACTCGATCAAGCGGTTAATGTCACAACCCTGCCGGGGTTAAAAAAGCATGTAGTTGTACTTCCTGATGGTCATGAAGGATATGGATTTCCTGTGGGTGGTGTGGCTGCATCAGATTTAGAAGAGGGTATCATTAGTCCTGGTGGAGTAGGCTATGATATAAATTGTGGTGTAAGACTGATAAGAACTAATCTTGTAGAATCTGATGTTCATTCTAAACTCAAAATTCTAGTTGATTCTCTATTTTCCTCTATTCCCACAGGTGTTGGAAGTGAGGGGGCTATTAAGTTGACCAGCTCAGAGCTGGACGATCTACTCATTGATGGCGCAAAATGGTCTGTAGAGAATGGTTATGGGATAGACACGGATCTTGAATCTTGTGAAGAGAGTGGAAGAATGAAAGGGGCAGATCCTATAAATATTTCAACTAACGCCAGAAAACGCGGTTCAATGCAACTAGGGAGCTTGGGTTCGGGAAATCATTTTCTTGAGATCCAAAAAGTGGACAAGATATATGATGAGGAAGCGGCCAATACAATGGGAATTAGAAAAGAAGGAGAAATACAAATCTTAATACATTGTGGCTCCCGTGGATTTGGACATCAAGTTTGTTCTGACTACCTACGGTTGTCAGAACAAGCTATGAAAAGATATAATCTAAATGTTGTAGATAGAGAATTGGCGTGTGTTCCTAATACATCAGTAGAAGGCGAGAGTTATAGAAAATCCATGTTTTCTGCGCTAAATTTTGCTTGGGCAAATCGGCAAATGCTTACTCACTGGACAAGGAAGACATTTCAACGAGTTCTTCAACTAAGCGAACAAGATCTCGGCATGGAATTAGTATACGATGTATCTCATAATATTGCAAAGATAGAACGTCATAGAGTTGACGGGGAAGGCTCTCGTGATTTAGTAGTACATAGAAAAGGCGCAACACGTGCTTTCCCTTCGGGAATGGAACAACTACCCGATAAATTTCGATCTGTAGGACAACCTGTAATTATTCCCGGATCTATGGGTACTGCAAGTTGGGTTCTTTTGGGCTCACCTAAATCAATGGATCTTAGCTTTG
Organism: Candidatus Nitrosocosmicus sp.; assembly: GCA_030452275.1. Taxonomy (GTDB): domain Archaea; phylum Thermoproteota; class Nitrososphaeria; order Nitrososphaerales; family Nitrososphaeraceae; genus Nitrosocosmicus. The sequence goes on from JAKDMR010000145.1 coordinate 5,223, forward strand.
GATCAACGGCTCATGGGGCAGGAAGAACTATGTCGAGATCAGAAGCAAAAAGAACTCATACTTTGGATGATGTAAAGAAAAAGTTAGAATCACGAGGCATATATGTTAAATCTTTAACTAAAAATGGATTGATCGAAGAATCTCCAGATGCATATAAGGATGTCGATATGGTTGCCGATGTGTCACATAAGGTGGGGATTGCCACAAAAGTAGTTAGATTGGTCCCACTAGGAGTTATTAAAGGTTAAATTGGACGCCGACAAAAATTCAGGCATGGATGATCCAGATCTTGAATTGATTAAAGCTAGAAAGATGAAAAAACTGAAAGAGCAATTGGCATCAAAAGAAAAAGAAAAAGAAAAAGACAAGATCAATTTGGAACTCCAGAATAAAACAAATAAAAATGAACCAGAGGGAATCGATTCTGAAAGGAATTTCTTGTTGCGCTATCTGTACGATAGAGGTGATGAAGTTTTAAAACTTGCTGAACAGCAATTTCCTTTGCAAACTAAAATTATTATAAAAAGGCTAAATGAATTGATTCGATTTGGAGAAATTTCTAAAATATCGGGTGGAGATCTGCTTGCAGTATATAGATCATTAGGTTTGAGCATTCGAGTTGATACACAAATTTCCATATCTGATCATGGTAAAACGATAAGTTTCTCTGATAAACTGAAACAGTCTAATGATGCAGATCCGGATTCTGATGGATTACTATAAGTTCCACCTTGTTTATTTTGACATGTATTTCTTAAAGAAAGATTGATTGGACTTTAGGGATTATTAAATATCGGTTTCTATCCTAAAATATCATTAAATAATTAACAGTACAAGATTAATTAACTAAAATC